>CALDFY010000041.1 GCA_937942115.1 uncultured Anaerolineae bacterium
CAACCTGCGGGCCGGCGTGTTCCCCGTCCGCTGGATGCCCGATGCCGCCTACGGCCTGGGCTATCCCTTCTTCAGTTACTACGCCGCCCTCCCCTACTACCTGGCCGGCCTGCTGGGGGTCGTCGGGCTGGACATCCTCGCCGCCGTCAAACTCACCCAGACCCTGGGCTTCCTGGCCGCCGCACTGGCGATGTACGGCTGGATGCGCCGCCTGGCCGCCCGTCCATGGGCGGCCTGGCTGGGGGCCGTTGCCTACACCGTCGCCCCTTTCCACCTGGTCAACGTCTACGTGCGGGGGGACTCCCTCTCAGAGTTCTACGCCTTCGTTTTCTACCCCCTCATCCTCTGGGCGCTGGACCTTCCCGAAGGCGGTCCGCTCCGCCGGAGCGGGATCGCCCTGGCCTACGCCGGCCTTCTGCTCACCCACAACATTTCCGCCTTCATCTTCACCCCGTTTGTGCTCCTGTATGTGCTGATGCGCCGCCTGGATCGGCAGACCCTGAAAGACCTGGGGGCCCTGGGGCTGGGACTGCTCCTCTCCGCCTGGTTCTGGCTCCCCGCCCTGGGCGAGAGCCACCTGGCCCAGTTGGGGACGGTCACCCAGGGGTATTTCCATTACGTTAACCACTTTCGCACGGGGAATCTGGTACAGAACCGCTTCTTTTTTGACTATTCCCTCTCCTCCCCGAACCGGACCCCCTTCGCCATGGGGCTTCCCCAGGCCGTCGGCGCGGCATTGGGGGGACTGGTGTTGCTGGTCAGGTTACCTCACCCCTCCCCCGCCGCCTTCGGCGGCACCCCCTCCCCTCTCCTGAACTTTGTTCAGGAGAGGGGAGAGGGTAGCGGCGTAGCCGCTGGGGGAGGGGTGAGGACCGCCGCATACCTGCTGCTGGGGCTGGTCATCTCCACCCTGATGATGACCCCCCTCAGCAAACCCCTCTGGGATCACCTACCGCTGTTGCCGATGGTCCAGTTCCCCTGGCGCTTTCTCTCCGTCCAGGCCCTCTTCGCCGCCGCCGTGCTGGGGAACGGGCTGGGCCGTTTGAAAGTGTCCGGCACGCCCCCCCTCGCGCTGCTTTGCGGCTTGATTCTCATTGCCGCCGCGCTGCTCCCCCTCCACCCCGACCGTCTCCCCATCGGCCCGGAGGACGTGACGCGGGAGCGGCTCCTGCTCTACGAACTCTTCACTGGCAACATCGGGACGACCATCCGGCACGAGTACCTCTACCGCGAGGTCGTCCCCCGTCCCTTCACGTCCGACGCGGTGGTGGAGCCGGACGCGCCGCCGAGGGCGATCCCGCTGGACGGGGCGCGCCTGGAGGCGACGCGGGTGGAGTCTGCCCCTACCCGTCAGGTCTGGCGGGTGGCGGGCGAAGGGGGCGGTATCGCCTTCCCCCTTCTCTACTGGCCCGGCTGGCGGGCCAGTGTGGACGGCGAACGGGTGGAGGTCGGGCCGGTGGAGGGGTCCGGCTACCTGGCCCTGCGGGTCCCGCCCGGCGAGCATACCGTCGTCCTCTGGCTGGGCCGCACCCCACTGCGGGCGATGGCGGAGGGCCTCTTCCTGGCCACCGTCCTGGGAATGGCAGTGGGGGGGATTCGGCGCTCCTCCGCTTCGCTCCGGAGCGCCCTCCGAACATCGGTTCTCCTCTGCGCCCTCGGCGTCCTCTGCGGGCATCTGTTCCTTGCTACCCCCTCCCCTCTCCTGGACTCTGTCCAGGAGAGGGGAGGGGGTGCCGCCGCAGGCGGCGGGGGTGGGGTGAGGCTGACTATGGACTTCGTCCAGATGCCCTACCTCCACCCCAACCCCCGGGGCGTCCGATTGGAGGGGGAGGACGGGTGGGCTGAACTCCTGGAGTACACCTTTTCGGACGATACCCCCTCCCCAGGCGACGCGCTGACCGTGACGGTGAAGGTGGAGGCCAATTTCCTCCCGACGGTGACCCTGGCGCTGGTCTCCCCGGCGGCGGTGCGGTACGACCTGCCCCCGCTGGCGGAGACGACCTGTGCGGCCCACCTGTGCCTGCTGACCGTCCCGCCCGACATCCCGCGCGGGGTTTATCTGCTGCGCCTGCGGGTCTTCGGCCCGCAGGGGGAACTGACGGCCCGGACGCCCGCCGGGGCGGAGATGGGGACGACGTATCTGGCCCCAGTCCGGGTGACCGCCGGTCCCCCCCTCCCGCCGGAGGCGGCGGTCCTGCACCCCTTCGGCCCGGAAATCCGGCTCTACGGCGCCACCGTCGCTCAGACCGGCCCGGACCGCCTGGCGGTGAAACTGGTCTGGGGAGCCCGCTACCCCATCGCGGCCAACTACGGCATCTCCCTCCGTCTGCGGGATGCCGCCGGGCGGGAGGTCCAGGTGATGGACACCCAGCCCGGCTACGGCTTCCTCCCCACGAGCCTTTGGCGCCCGGGCGAGATGGTGACCGACCGGTACGAGTTTCCCCTGCCCGCCGACCTCTCTCCGGGCGAAGCGTACACCCTGCACGTCGTCCTCTACCGTTTCCCGTCCCTGCAGGCCGTCGGAGAGCGGCCGGTTGGGCCGTTCCCCATCCCTCTGGAGACGCCTTACGAGGAAAGGCCCACCCCGCGCCAGTTTACCCTGCCCCCCGTCCCCTATCCAATGGGGGTGACCTTCGGCGGGGAGATTCGTCTGGTCGGCTACGACGCGGCGCGGGAGGGGGGCCATCTGCATCTGACCCTGTACTGGCAGGCGCTGACGGCCCCCCGGGGGGACTACACCCGCTTCGTCCACCTCTTTGACCTGGCGACCCGGAGCGTCGTGGCTCAGAACGACGCGCCGCCGCGCGGGGGGAAATACCCCACTTCCTGGTGGGCCGCCGGGGAGGTGGTGACGGAGA
>CALDFY010000042.1 GCA_937942115.1 uncultured Anaerolineae bacterium
TCCCCACTCCGGCCTCCACCGCCGGCTCGTCCACAATGAAAGTCCGGCTGAATTGCTGAACGACACCACTACGGGTCTTCGGCCATTCCCCTTCCCGGAGAAGGAGCAGGCCATTAACGCTCAGTTCGGCAGCATTATACGCCATATCAATGACGCCCCGAACGTACTCCCGCCTCCCCCTCAGCGCGCGGGCCATCTCCAGGTATCCCTGAGCCAGGGTGAGCAGGTCCTGCGCTTCCCGACGGCGCATTGTCTGTTCGTCCACGCGGTACACCTCCTTGCCCGTCTCCCGAACTTTCCGAAGAAAGTAATGGGGGTGACGATACTCGTCCGGGCAATAGACTATCGGGGAGACCATTTCCCTGTGCTCCAGCATCACCTCAAAGGCAATATCGCCCAAAGCCTGCCCGACCGCGCGCACATCGCCGGTCGCCACAACCAGAAGGTCCACATCGCTCTCCGGCCCGGCATCCCCGCGCAGGACGCTGCCGTAGAGGATCATCCGGACGACCTGCTCCCTGACCGGACTGCTCCGGACACGGGCGATGAAATCCTCCAGCGCCCCGTATTTCCGTTCCAGAATCAGGTCCATTGAAGTCCGAAACGGCACTCCGCTTTGCTTCGTGCCTGACTACAAACGGCACTCCGCTTTGCTTCGTGCCTGACTACAAACGGCACTCCGCTTTGCTTCGCGCCTGACTACGAACGGCTATGGCTTGGGCATGCCCATAATCGCCCCGAAGGCCGGACGGGGGACGCCCTGAGAGTCTATGATGCTGTATGGGCCATACGGGTCCTGTTCGGGGGGCAGGCCGGTCTTCTGGATGTAATCCAGATTCCAGAGGAAGGCCAGGCGGACGAAGCCCCACTGGCGCATCAATTGGTAGGCGCGGACGATGTAATCGGCCTGCTCCTGAAGGGTGTTATCCAGCGCGAACTCAAAGCCGGGCGGCGGTGTTGCCCCCACCCCTTCCATAGTAGCCCAACCGAACTCCGTCACGCAGAGGGGTTTCATCCCGGAGATACCGTCCCGGTAGCGCCAGAGGGTGCTGCGGAACGACCAGGACGGATGCGGGTTATCCCAGAAGCCCCGGAACTTCGCGGTCGGGTCCTGATACGTTTTGTCGTCCCAGGCGATGTCCGGGGGGATGTTGTAGCCGTTGTGGTGGACGCCCACGCAGTCGGCGTAACTCAAAAACCCTTTAGCGATCATCTCCTGGTAGTACTGGAAGTCGTCCATAAAGATGATACGGTTGGAGTTTTTGGGGTCGGTGGCTGTGGCACCTACCGGAGAGAGCGCGCCGCTGATGACGATGATATTGGGGTCGCGGCTTTTGATGACCTGGTAGGCCAGGCGGAGCATCTCCACATACCGGGCCGGATTCACACCCTCCGCCGTATCCCACTCCCGATCCAGGTTCTCCTCGTTCCAGACCTCTATGGCGTGGATACGGCCCCGATAGCGGTCCACCAGACGGCCCAGAAAGTCGGCGAAGAGGGTCAGGTCATCTGGCGGGGCGCCCTCAGGGTTGTCGTCCACGTAACTGGTGTGGCTCCAGGCTGGCGCGTGCACCACGCTGAGCATCACCCGAAGGCCGCGCGCGTTCGCCGCGTCCACTACTCCGTCGTACATCCCCCAGTTGTACTGGCCCGGATTGGGCTCCACCAGGTCCCAGCGAACCTGCTGTTTGACCCAACCCAGCCCCAGCGATTTCACCACGTCCATCGTGTAGTTGGGGTCGCCGACGACGGCATGGGCAGCGATGCCGTAGCCGAAAACCTCCTGATCCAGAGGGATGGTGGGTGATGAACCGGTGCCCGAGGACGGGGTAGCGGTGGCCAGGGGCCGCAGGCCTCCGGCGGGGGTAGCGGTCGCCGTGGGAGTGACGGTTTCAGCGGCGGGCCGGGAAGTCTGCGGCGGAGGGGCGAAGAAGCCCCACCAGAGGCAGAAGACCCCCAGCAGGAAGACGACCAGCCAGAGGACGACGCCGATGATCAATTGGTGGCGCTCCCGGGTGGAGCGGGATGGTTGGAACATAGGGCCTCCTACACAGAAGCATACAAGGGACAGTGAAGCCCTTGCCAAAACTCAGGATGTTCGCGCTTTTATCAACTTTTCCAGTAACTACCTACGCCAGGGGCTAAAAGCCCAATGGCCCTAAATTTTTCGGCGCGCTGGCCTCACCCCTCCCCCGGCCCCTCCCCTCTCCCAAACTTCGTTGGGGAGAGGGGCGCCTCACCCCCATAAGCGTTACTTAAGGGGCTGCGCCAGTTGGGTCGCCGCCTCGGAAGCCGACTGAAGTCAGCCGCCCTGGGCCTTCGGCCAGGAGGTCGGCCTTCGCCGACCTCCCGAGAAGGGCGTCAACGCAGGTTGACGCCCGGCGCGAAGCGTAGGGGCAACCCTCGCGGTTGCCCCCAGGGGAGGCCGATTTCCAATCGGCGCCCGAGGCGGCAGGAAGCGGAGAGCCGAAGCCAGCCTTAAGTTAACGCTTATGGCCCCCAACCCCCTGTATCCCTACAACTCAGCGGGAGGAAAGACCTTGCAGTTCGGCTACTTTGACGACGAGCGCCGGGAATATGTCATCACCCGCCCGGATACCCCGCTCCCCTGGATCAACTACCTGGGCGGCGAGGACTTCTTCGGTATTATCTCCAATACCGGCGGCGGCTACTGTTTCTACCGGGACGCCCGTCTGCGCCGCCTGACCCGCTACCGCTACAACAACGTCCCCATGGACTTCGGCGGGCGCTACCTCTACCTGCGGGACGACGAGACGGGCCTCTTCTGGTCCCCCACCTGGCAGCCGACCCGGCACGAGGTGGAGGACTACTTCTGCCGACACGGCCTGGGCTACACGGTCATCGGCTCCACCTTCCAGGGAATCGCCGCCCAGGTGCGCTACTTCGTCCCTCTGGGAGCCCCTCTGGAAATCTGGCAGTTGACGGTGACCCATCACCGCGACCGCCCCCTCACCCTCTCCGTCTTCTCGGCTGTGGAGTTCTGCCTCTGGGACGCGCAGGACGACGCCACCAACTTTCAGCGCAACTTCAGCACCGGCGAAGTGGAGGTGGAGGGCCAGGTCATTTACCACAAGACAGAGTACCGGGAACGGCGAAACCACTTCGCTTTCTTCGCCTGCTCCGAACCGCTGGCCGGGTACGATACCGACCGGGACACCTTCCTGGGGCCGTACCGGGGCTGGGACCGTCCCCTGGCCGTGGAGCGAGGCCGGTCTTTCAACTCCATCGCCCACGGCTGGGCGCCGATGGGCTCCCACCACGTCCGCCTCTCTCTGGCCCCGGGGGAGAGTCGGCAGGTCATCTTCCTGCTGGGCTACCACGAGAATCCGCCGCAGGAGAAGTTTGATCCCCCGGATTCGCTCCGGGTCAACAAGCGGACGGTGCTTCCCGTGATCGCGCGCTATCTGGAGCCGGCCGGGGTAGAGGCGGCCTTTGAGGCGCTGCGCGCCTACTGGGACCGGTTGCTGGGCACCCTCCAGGTGGAGACCCCCGACCTGCACACCAATCGGATGGTCAATATCTGGAACCCGTACCAGTGCATGGTCACCTTTAACCTCTCCCGTTCGGCCTCCCTGTTTGAGTCGGGGATTGGGCGGGGCATCGGCTTCCGCGACTCTAACCAGGACCTGCTGGGATTTGTGCACATGGTGCCCCAGCGGGCCCGGCAGCGCATCCTGGACCTGGCCGCGACCCAGTTGGAGACGGGCGGCGCGTACCACCAGTATCAACCGCTGACCAAACGGGGGAACGACGCCATCGGCAGCGGGTTCAACGACGACCCCCTCTGGCTGGTGCTGAGCACCGCCGCGTACCTGAAGGAAACCGGGGACGGGAGCATTCTGGACGAACCGGTCCCCTACGACAACCGGCCGGGCACCGAAGAGCCGCTCTACCAACACCTGGAGCGGAGCATCCGGTATACGCTGGAGCGGTTGGGGCCGCACGGGCTTCCCCTCATCGGCCGCGCCGACTGGAACGACTGCCTCAACCTGAACATCTTCTCAGAGGAGCCCGGGGAATCGTTCCAGACGGCGCCGCTGAAGCGGGATGGGACGGTGGCGGAATCGGTCTTCATCGGGGGGCTGTTTGTGCTGGCGGCGCGGGAGATGGCCGGGATAGCCCGCTGGCGCGGTCGGGAAGAGGAGGCCATCCGCTACGAAGCGGCAGCGGATGAGATGGCCCGCCGGGTGCTGGAGCACGGCTGGGACGGGGAATGGTTCCTGCGCGCTTACGATGCTTTGGGGCGGAAAGTCGGTTCGCGGGAGTGCTCCGAGGGGCAGATTTTCATTGAGCCGCAGGGGATATGCGTCATGGCCGGTATCGGCCTGGAGGACGGACGGGCCCGGCAGGCCCTGGAGTCGGTCCGGGAGCGGTTGAGCACGCCCCACGGCATCCTCCTGCACCAGCCGGCCTACACCCGCTATTCGGTCCACCTGGGGGAGATTTCATCCTACCCGCCTGGCTACAAGGAGAATGGCGCCGTCTTCTGCCACACCAACCCCTGGGTGATGATTGCGGAGACGGTGCTGGGGAACGGCGACCGGGCCCACGATTACTATCTCCGCATCAATCCGTCGGCGCGGGAGGCCATCAGCGAGGTCCACCGCTGCGAGCCGTATGTATATGCCCAGATGATCGCCGGGCGGGACGCGCCCACGTTCGGCGAGGCGAAGAACTCCTGGCTGACGGGCACGGCTGCCTGGAACTACGTCGCGGTCACCCAGTATATTCTGGGCATCCGCCCCACCCTCTCCGGGCTGCGGATTGCCCCGGTCATCCCGCGCCACTGGGCGGAGTTCACGGCCCGGCGGGTCTTTCGCGGGGTGACGTATCATATCAGGGTACGGCGGGTCGGGCCGGGGAATCGGGTCTCCCTGCGGGTGGACGGCCGCCCGATAGCGGGGGATGTTGTCCTGCTGCCGCCGCCGGAAACGAGGGAGGTGCGGGTGGAAGTAGAAATTGGGGACCCGGGCGAACAGCCCGATGGTGCTAACATGAACGTGCCAGGCACTTTCTGAAGTACCTGGCACGTTCTGGCGGAGGCCGCCCGGCCTGGGGGTGCAGGCGATTACCTGCCCGAAGGCCCTTTGGGGCTGTCTATCGCAGGCTAACAGCCGCAGGCTAACAGCCTACGCCACAGAAAGTTCGCGCCAGTGGGCTTTTCAGCCCGTCCGGACGGCCTGGAAAGGCCATTTCTCAGACGGCCTGGAAAGGCCGTCCTGCAGGTCATCCCTGGTGATTCTGCGGATACATCTCCAGGTACTTCTCCACCTCCATCGCGGCGACTGCGCCGGTGCCGGCGGCGACCACCAACTGGCGGTAGAGGGGGTCCTGGATGTCCCCGGCGGCATACACCCCCGGGACGCTGGTCCGCTGGCGACGGTCAGTGACGATGTAGCCGCGCTCGTCCAGTTCCAGTTGTCCGGCGAAGAGTTCCGTCTGGGGCTCCATACCGATGTAGATGAAGACGCCCTCAGCCTCAATGACGGACGTCTCGCCGGTTTTCAGGTTGCGCACCCGGACGCCGGTCACCGTCTTCTCGCCCAGAATCTCCTCCACGGCCGAATCCCACACGAAGCGCATCTTGGGGTTGGCGAAGGCGCGCTCCTGGTGGATTTGCGTCGCCCGCAGTTGGTCTCTGCGGTGGACGACGACCACCTCACGGGCGAAGCGGGTCAGGTAGAGGCCCTCTATGATGGCACTGTCGCCGCCGCCGACGACCACCACCCGCTTATCCCGGTAGAAGAAGCCGTCGCAGGTGGCACAGGCGGAGACCCCCCGTCCAAAGAAACGGTCCTCTCCGGGCACGCCCAGGCGGCGGGGGACGGCGCCCATCGCGATGATGAGGGTGTGGGCCCGGTAGGTCGCCATATCGGTGCGGACGACGAAGGGCCGGACGGAGAGGTCCACGCCGGTGACGGAATCGTGGATCATCCGCACCCCGAACCGTTCCGCCTGGGCGACGAAGCGCCGGGCCAGCTCGGGCCCCTCTATCCCTTCCGGGAAGCCGGGGAAGTTTTCCACCACGTCGGTGTTGGCGGGCTGGCCCCCGGGCAGCGGGCCGGTGATGACCAGGGTGTGGATGCGGGCGCGGCCGGCGTAGATGGCCGCCGTCAGGCCGGCCGGCCCGCCGCCCAGGATGATGAGGTCATATATCTCCTCCTCGGACGGTCGGGCCTCCGGCTGGGATGGTGCCAGTTTGAAATCCAGCATATGCTCCCTCACGCCTCACGCTTCACGTTTTACGCCCTCAGCGCTTCCTGCAATTTGGCGACCACCATGGACTCCGGTACAGCGCCCTCAATGTGCACCGTCTCATTGATGACCGTGCGCGGGACGCCCATGACCTGGTACTTGATCGCCAGGTGGGGGAACTCCATGGCCTCCACCATGTCGGCCCGGACCATCGGGCTGGCGATAGCCATCTGGTGGGCCAGCATCACCGCCTGCGGGCAGTAGGGGCACGTCGGCGTGACGAAGACCTGGATGTGGACCGGCTTCTGGATTCCCGCCAGAACCCGAAGGGTGGCGTCGCTCAGTTCGGGCTTCCCCGCCGCCACGCTCTGGATGGCCTGGAGGAAAGAGGCAAACTCGTAGCCGGAGGGGAGACCGTAGAAGCGGACCCCGTAGTCCTGCGCGCCGATGACCGCGATGGCGGGGATTTTGTCTATGCCCAGTTCTTCGGCCTTCGCCCGGTCGGCCTGGAAGTCGTAGATTTCGGCCGTGATCCGGTCGGAGAGTTCGGCGACCTCCTCCACCAGTTGGCGGGTCTCGGTGCAGAATTCGCACTCAAATTTCTGGGTGAACATCACCAGCCGCACCGGACCGGGCAGTCCGGCCAGCATTTTGGAGACTTCCTGACGGATTTCGTCGTTCAGCAATGGCATGGTAACCTCCTCAAAAGATGCAGGATGCAGGATGCAAGATTCAAGATGCAAGATGCAGGATGCAGGATGCAGGATGCAGGATGCAAGATGCAGGATGCGAGAATCTCTCTGTGCCTTTTTGTCTCCGTGTGAGAACCGCTCGTAGTGAGGCACGGAACGCAGTGGAGTGCCGTCGCTCGTAGTGAGGCACGAAACGAAGTGGAGTGCCGTCGCTCGTAGTGAGGCACGAAACGAAGTGGAGTGCCGTCGCTCGTAGCGAGGCACGAAACGAAGTGGAGTGCCGTCGCTCGTAGTGAGGCACGGAACGAAGTGGAGTGCCGTTTCGGCTCACTGGAACGCAAGATGCAAAGAATTTCTCCGTGCCTTTGTGTCTCCGTGTGAGAACGCTCAAGCGAAGCGGGTAACGGCCTGGATGAGGGCCTCGGCCATTTCGGCGGGGGAGGCCTCGGCGGCCTGGAGGCACTCCAGCGCGTAGGAACGCATAACCCGGATGCTGGCCTGCTGGACGGCGGCCCGGATGGCGGCCAGTTGCTGGAGTACTTCCTGGCAATCCCGACCGTCCTCTATCATCCGGGCCACCCCCCGGGCCTGGCCCTCAATCCGCCGCAGCCGCTGGATCAGGTCGGCCTTGACCTGTGGGTCCTGAATGGCCATATCCCCTCCGGGGGCCACCGGCCCCCAATCTACGAAACCCCTCAAAGGGACCTTCCCGAAGAGCAGGAGGTGCCGGAAGAGGCCCGGCTGCCCCCGGTCAGGCCCGCGAAGAGGGAGACCGCCTTCTCCACTTCGGTATTGCCACAGCGGGGGCAGACAACCTCCGTCGGGGCATTTATAGACCGAATCCATTTTTCAAACCGTTCACCGCATTTAGGGCACCGATACTCGTAGACAGGCATAGGCTCCTCCTGAGTATACTCTACTGGGGTATAGTATACCACAGGGGGTGTAAATTGTCAAGGGACCACGTAGGTATCCACGATGCTTCCCTCTGCATCCCGCAGGGTGAGCAGTTCCCCCGATTGCCAGGCCGGCGCGGCGCGGTTCCAGTAGAGGTCGGTCGGGGTGGAGATGCCAGGGCCGGAGTGGAGGGTGACCTCCTCTCCGGGGAAGAGGACCAGGCGGGGGAAGGTGTAGCGGTCGCCGCCGACGTCGGAGAGGGTCCAGCCCTCCAGCGAGACCACCCCTCCCCGATTGCGCAGGCGGACGGTTTCGCGGGCCAGGTCGCCCGCGCCCAGCACGCCGGCGATTTCCACCCTGGGCGGGCCGGACGGGGTGGGCGCGGGGAGAGTGGGCCGCCGGACCGGAGTGGGGGTGGGACCGGTGGCCGGAAGGGGAGTGGGGCTCTCCCCAGGGGCGGGGGTCACCCAGACGCCGGGGATCACCAGTACCTGCCCGACCTGGATGAGGTTGGGGTCCTGGATGTGGTTGACGGCGATCAGGTCGGCCAGCGGGACGCCGTAGGCCGCCGCGATGCCGGCCAGCGTCTCCCCGGGCCGGACGGTGTGGAGGAGCGGGCTGGGGGTGGGAGAGGGCGGCGGGAGGGTGGGGGCCGCTGTCGCGGTGGGCGATGGCGTCGCTGTCGCCGACGGGGTGGGAGTAGCGACGCCCCCCGGCGACGGCTCCCGGCCCAGCAGGAGCAGCAGCACGCCTACTGTCGCCGAGAGCAGGATCAGGATGAGCGCAGTTCGGGGGGTGGTTCCAGAGGGGCGCATGGCCGTATTCTGTACTCCGTATTCTGTACTCCGTATTCCGTATTCCGTTAGCCCAGCAGACCCAGCCAGGCGGCCACTGTCGCGCCGAGGCCGGACATGTTCAGGGCGATGGGGAGCAGGAGCAGGCCCATGCAGTTCATCCGCCGGGCGCCCCAGAGGACGGGGATGAGGCCGATGCCGGTGGCGACGGCACAGATAGCCAGTCCCCCCAGCGCGGCCCGCAGCGCCGCCCCTCCGTCCCGGCTTCCCCCGGATTCCCCCAGCGCCGGTATCCCCATGACCACCAGGATCAGGATGACCAGCACGGCCCGGCTGACGGCGCGGTAGTCCACTTTCCCCATGAGCCGGATGACGCCGCGCGCCAGGGCCAGGAGCAGGAAGTAGGAGAGGACGCCGGTCAGCAGGACGGCGGCGACGGCCAGGTAGTAGGTCTGGGGGGTGTACGCGCGCCAGAGGGTGCTCAGCATCCAGGCCATACCCCCGCGCGTCAGGTAGAGGCCGGGGACGAAGAAGAGCAGGAATCCGCCCACGTAGTAGACCACTTTGGACGCGCCCTGGGAGATGATGAACAGCCGTTCGTCCCGCTGAGCGGTGGCGTGTCCGGCGATGAGGCCGCCGATGCCTCCCGTCACCACCGGGAAGAAGGCGGCGAAGAGGCCCCCCAGCGTCCCGGCGAAGACCCCCCGTCCGATCAGCCCCGGCGTGGCGTCCACGTCGCGGGCGATGTGCTGGGGCGGTACCTCCACCCCCGCCAGCAGGTTCTGCAACACCCAGGGCACCGCGAAGAGGCCGACGAAGGCGGGGAGGAGGTTCTGGTAGGCGGCGTGGACGGGGAGGATGGAGCGGTACATCAGGACGAAGCCCAGCAGGCCGGAAAGGAGGAAGGTCGCCAGGCCGGCGACCAGGTTACGCCAGCCGTCCCACCAGCGCCGCCACCCGGCGGGGGCCCGGTCGCTCCCCTTGGGCCACTCCGAGAGCAGCATAAAGGCGATGACCGTCCACAAAATCCAGTGGAGGTGTTGCTGGAGGACTGCCCGCAGGGCCGGGAAGAGGCGCGGGGCCACGGGGGTCAGCAGGAGGAGGGCGGCGATGCCGCCCAGGCTCCCGATGCCGGTGAGCGCCACCGCCTCGTATCCCCGCCCCTGCATCAGGTACTTCTGCCCGGGCAGGACGATGAAGACCATGGACTCGTCCGGGGCGGAGAAGAAGATGCTGGGGATGGTGTTGAGGATGGCGTAGGAGGTGATCATCCCCAGGAAGAGCATAGCCAGGTACTCCGGGGGGAGAAACGGCCCCAGCGCCGCCGTTCCCAGGATGAGCAGGCCGGCGACGTTGTAGATGTGGAGGGCAGGCAGCAGCGCCAGCGGCGCGGCGACCAGCGCCCCGATGAGGGCGAAGAGAAGGTGGTAAAGGATCCCCATATGACTACCTGCCGGATGGATTCAATGATTCCGCCCGACCGTATTGCAACTGGAAAAATTATTTGGGCAGTCCCCCGCGACTTTCCCTCACCCCACCCCCTGCCCCCCATAGGCGTTAACTTAAGGGGCTGCGCCAGTTGGGTCGCCGCCTCGGGCGCTGACTGAAGCCAGCCTCTTTGGGCCTTCGGCCGGGTCCCTTCACTTCGTTCGCAACAAGGTCGGCCTTCGCCGACCTCC
>CALDFY010000043.1 GCA_937942115.1 uncultured Anaerolineae bacterium
GGACGGGGGGTTCTCCGGCGCCCTCTACCCGGTCAACCCCAAAGCCGACGAGATTCTGGGCCTGCGCGCCTACCCCTCCGTCCTGGACATCCCCGGGCCGGTGGACCTGGCCGTCATCGTCATCCCGTATCCGCTGGTGCCGGCCGCGCTGGAGCAGTGCGGGCAGAAAGGCATCCCCGCCGCCGTCGTCATCAGCGCCGGATTCCGGGAGGCCGGACGGGAAGGGCTGGAGCGGGAACTGGAACTGGTCCAGATTGCCCGCCGGTACAGCATCCGCCTCATCGGCCCCAACTGCCTGGGCGTCATAGATACGAATACGCCCCTCAACGCCACCTTCGCCGCCGGGATGCCCCCAGGCGGTCCCATCGCCTTCATGTCCCAATCGGGCGCGCTGGGGACCGCCGTCCTGGATATGGCCCTGGCCGGACGCATCGGCTTCTCCCGCTTCGTCAGCCTGGGCAATAAAGCCGATGTCAATGAGGTGGACCTGCTGGAGGCATGGGAGGACGACCCCGGCTCCCGGGTCATCCTGGCTTACATTGAGGGACTGCCGGACGGCCAGCGGTTCATAGAGGTAGCCCGACGGGTCACCCGGAAGAAGCCGGTAGTGGCGGTCAAATCGGGCGTCACCCGTTCCGGCGCGCGGGCGGTCTCCTCCCACACCGGGAGCCTGGCCGGCTCCGAGGCCGCCTACCACGCCGCCTTCCGGCAGGCCGGCGTCATCCGGGCCGAATCTATGGAGCACCTCTTTGACCTGGCCCTGGCCTTCGCCTACCAGCCCCTGCCTCCGGGCGACCGCATCGCCATCGTCACCAACGCCGGTGGGCCAGGCATCCTGGCCACCGACGCGCTGGAGCACGCCGGATTACAACTGGCGCGCCTTCAGCCCCAGACTGTCCAGGCCCTCATGGCCGACCTCCCCAGCGCCGCCTCCGCCGCCAACCCCGTGGATGTCCTGGGGGACGCCCTGGCCGACCGCTACGAGCACGCGCTCCGGCTGGTGCTGGCGGACCCGGCGGTGGACGGCGTCCTGGTCATCGTCACCCCCCAGGCGATGACCCAGATTGAGGAGACGGCGCACGTCGTCGGGCGCGTGGCGCGGGAGACCGATAAACCCATCCTGGGTTGCTTTATGGGAGAGTCCCGGATTTCGGCCGGCGTTGCCATCCTCCAGCAGTACGGCATCCCCAACTACCCCTTCCCGGAACGGGCCGCTGCCGCGCTGGCCGCGATGGTCCACTACCGGCGGGAACGGGAGCGCCCCTTCTACGCGCCCCGTCAACATGAAGTGGACCGGGCCGCCGTGCAGAAGGTGCTGGACGAGGCCCGCGCCCAGGGACGGGTGAGCATCGGCGACGCGGAAGCGCGCGCGATTCTGGAGGCCTACGGCTTCCCCCTTCCGCCCTCCCGCCTGGCCGCCACGCCGGAGGAGGCGATTGCCGCCGCCGAGGATATGGGCTACCCCGTCGTCCTCAAAATCGCCTCGCCGGACATCCTCCACAAGACCGACGTGGGCGGCGTGCGGCTGAACCTGCGCTCCCCCACCGACGTCCGGGACGCCTTTGACCTCATCGTCTATCGGGCCACCCGCTACGTCCCGGGAGCGCGCATCTGGGGGTGTCTGGTGCAGAAAATGGTGCCGCCGGGCCGGGAAGTCCTCATCGGCATGAGCCGCGACCCCCAGTTCGGCCCGCTGGTCGCCTTCGGCCTGGGCGGCATCTACGTGGAGGCCCTGAAGGACGTCGTCTTCCGGGTCGCCCCCTTCGGGCCGGAGGAGGCGGCGGAGATGATCCGGGAAATCCGCTCTTACCCGTTGCTGGAGGGCGTCCGGGGCGAACCGCCCGCCGACCACGCCGCGCTGGTGGACGCCCTCTGCCGGGTGAGCCAGTTGGTCACCGACTTCCCGGAGATTGTGGAACTGGATATTAACCCCCTGGTCGTCTACGAAGAGGGCCGGGGGGCCGTTGCCCTGGATATGCGGCTGGTGCTGGGGTGAGGAGAATCAAGAATCAGAAGAATCAAGAATCCAAGAAGAAGAATCAAGAATCAGAGAATCAAGAGAATCGCTGATTCTCCTGATTCTTCTGATTCTCCTGATTCTCCCGATTCTCCTGATTCTCCCGATTCTCCCGATTCCCCGACCGGAAAGGAGCGTGGTAAATGAAAACTCTTTACATCCCCTCTCTCCAGAGTTTCTCCGGCAAGACCGCCGTCTGCCTGGCGCTGGGCCGACGGATGCAGCAGGACGGCTACCGGGTGGGCTACTTCAAGCCCCTCTCCACCCAGATGTGGGAGCCCATCCCCGGCCAGACTCCCGACGAGGACGCCGACTTCGTCCGGCGGGTGCTGGGCCTGGAACTGCCGACGGAAGCACTGGTCGGGGTCCGCCTGACGCCGTCCATCCTGCGGGATACCCTGTGCGGCTGTCTGGGCCGGGACCTTATGGCGGAAGTGCGCGCGGCGTACGAGCGGGCCGCCGCCGGCCGGGACGTCGTGCTGGTGGAAGGCGGCGCTTCCCTGCGGGAGGGTGTCGGCATCGGGCTGGGGCCCGCCGAGGTCGCCGACGCGCTGGACGCGGCCGTCCTGGCCGTCATCCCCTTCTCCAACGAGATGAGTCTGGTGGACGATTGTGTCGTGGCCCAAATCCGCCTGGGCGGGCGACTCCTGGGCGTGGTGGTGAACGGGGTGCCCCGGGAGTCCTGGGAGTTCGTCCAGGAGACGGCCCGTCCGTGCCTGGAAGGACGGGACATCCGGGTGCTGGGGGTCCTCCCCCGAGAGGAGCGGCTGCGGGCCATCAGCGTCGGCGAAATGGCCCAGGTGCTGGGCGCGGAATTCCTCACCCTGCCGGAGCGGCGCGACGTCCTGGTAGAAAATCTGGTCGTGGGCGCGATGGGCGTAGACCAGGCCCTGCCGCGCATCCGGCGCGTCCCCGCCCCCAAGGCCGTCATCACCGGCGGCGACCGGGCCGACATCCATTGGGCCGCGCTGGAGACCTCCGTTGCCTGCCTGATCCTCACCGGCCACCTGCGCCCGTCGCCGGACGTCCTCCGCCGGGCCGAAGAACTGGGCATCCCCGTCCTCCTGGCCCGTCAGAACACTATGGAGACGGTGGAGGCGATAGAGCGGGTCTTCGGCAAGACCCGGCTGGGCCAACCGGAGAAACTGGCCCGCTTTGAGGCACTCATAGCGGAGCACTTTGACTTCGCCCGGCTGTACCGGGAGTTGGGCCTGACGCCGTCCGCCCAGTAGGACGGCCTTCCCAGGCCGTCCGGGCGGGCTGAAAGCCCAATGCACCAACTTTAGTAACTACCTACGCCAGGGGCTAAAAGCCCAATGGCACTCACTTTTTCGGCGCGCTGGCCTCACCCCTCCCCCGGCCCCTCCTTTCTCCCAAACTTCGTTTGGGAGAGGGGCCGGGGGTGAGGGCGGGGTTTTGCGGCGGCCGAAGGCCGCCGCAAAACCCTTCCTTTCTCCCCTCCCCTCTCCCAAACTTCGTTTGGGAGAGGGGAGGAGCCGGGGGAGGGGTGAGGCCAGCGCGCCAAAAAAGTTACTGCCATTGGGCTTTTAGCCCCTGGCGTAGGTAGTTACCATCTTTGACCCTCGCAGTATTTGGAGGCGCCATGAAGGGATACCGCTGGCTGTTCGCCCTGCTGGGAATCGGACTCCTGCTGGCGGCCGCCGCCCCCGCCCGGGCCGACGGCATCATCATCCCCGAGCCGCCCTGGCCCCCCGGCCCAGCCCCGGAGCCGGTCTGGCTCACCATCCGCTACCACCGGGTCGCCGTCACCATAGAGAACCAGATCGCCACCACCCGCGTGGACCAGGTCTTCGTCAACGAGCACGACTGGGAGGCCGAAGGGACCTACATCTTCCCCCTC
>CALDFY010000044.1 GCA_937942115.1 uncultured Anaerolineae bacterium
GAGATTGCTTAAAAAGTCGAGGCAAGGCAATAAACCACCAAGACACAAAGGCACAAAGTGTCTAAAGGGTGAAAAAAGCGAGAAATTTTTCCGTTTCTTGGTGTCTTTGTGCCTTCGTGGTGACTTTCTAAGCACCTTCCCTGGCATGGGGTCAGGAGAGGGGCCAGGGGTGAGGTAACGGGCCGGGGGAGGGATGGGGCGCTCCCCTTGACAGAATCGGTATCCTCTGCCATACTTGTCTCCGCTATGGAACAACTCTTCCGTCAACTGTTCGGCGAAAATCTCATCCTGATGGGAATCGTGGGGACCGCGCTGACCGGCTTCGCCACCGGGGTCGGCGCGCTGCCGGTCCTCTTTACCCGGCGGGTCCCGGAGCGGATGCTGGACGCACTGCTGGGCTTCGCCGCCGGGGTGATGCTGGCCGCGACGGCTTTCAGCCTCATCGTCCCGGCCATAGACCTGGGGGGCATCGGGCCAACGGTCGGGGGCATTCTGGTCGGCGCGCTTTTCCTGGCCTTCCTGGACCACGCCCTCCCTCACACCCATTTCATCAAAGGGGCCGAGGGGCCGGCCTCCCACCTGCGCCGGGTCTGGCTGCTCATCATCGCCATCACCCTCCACAATTTCCCGGAGGGGCTGGCGGTGGGCGTGGGGTTCGGCTCGGGCCGCCTCTCCGAGGCGCTGGCGCTCATGGTCGCCATCGGCCTGCAGAATATGCCGGAAGGGCTGGCCGTCGCGCTGCCGCTGGTGCGGGAACGGTGGCCGCGCGGCCGCGCGCTCCTCTACGCCTTCGGCTCCGGGATGGCGGAACCGATGGCCGGCCTTCTGGGCGTCCTCGCCGTCACCTGGATGC
The DNA here is from genome assembly GCA_937942115.1 of uncultured Anaerolineae bacterium. Classification (GTDB taxonomy): domain Bacteria; phylum Chloroflexota; class Anaerolineae; order B4-G1; family DUEL01; genus SpSt-77. The sequence continues at coordinate 854 of CALDFY010000044.1, forward strand.
ACGCCCTTCTCCCCTGGGGGCTGGCCTTCGCGGCCGGCGCGATGCTCTACGTCGTCTCCGACGAGATCATCCCCGAGACCCACAGCCGGGGGTTTGAGATGGAGGGGACGTGGGGAGTGATTGTCGGCTTCCTGGTGATGATGGTGCTGGATAACGCCCTGTAACGCCCGTCCACGGAGGCGTAGATGGCCTTTCTCCTGGATTGGTTGCTGGCGTTGGCCCCCATCGCCGCCGTGCTGGGGCTGATGGTGGGGTTGCGCTGGAGTGGGGTGCGGGCCGGGCTGGTGGGATGGATGACGGCCCTTGTCGTCGCGGCCCTGCGCTTCGGCGCCGGTCCCGCCGTGCTCCTCTGGGCCCAGGTACGGGGGGTGTTCTTCTCCCTCTTCGTCCTCTACATCATCTGGCCTGCCCTGCTCTTCTATCGGGTAACCGACGAGGCCGGGGCAGTGGCCGCCATCGGCCTGGGCCTCCCCCGCCTGACGGCCGACCGGGCGCTCCAGGCGCTCATCCTGGGCTGGGCCTTCAGCGCGTTCCTCCAGGGCGTGGGCGGCTTCGGCGTGCCCGTCGCGGTGCTGGCCCCCCTCCTGCTGGGACTGGGCTTCCCAGCCATTCCGGCGGTGGTCATCCCCTCCATCGGCCATTCCTGGGCCGTCACTTTCGGCTCCCTGGGCTCTTCGTTCTACGCGCTGATGGCCGCCACGGGCCGACCGGGGGAGGAATTGGGCCCGCCGTCGGCCCTTCTGCTGGGACTGGCATGCTTCCTCTGCGGTGCCGGGGTGCTCTGGGCGGCGGGCGGCCCCCGTGCGCTCCGTCATGGATGGGCCCCTCTGCTGGTCATCGGGGCGGCGATGGCCGGGACCCAGTACCTGGTGGTCCGCGCCCGGATGTGGGCCATCGGCGGGATGTGCGCGGGACTGGTCGGGGTCGGCGTCAGCGTCCTCTGGGCCCGGTTCTTCACCCCGTCCGGTGCTTCTGGCCCGGATTCGCCCGGCAGTATGAAAATCCGGATGGCCCTGGTCCCCTACGCCGTTCTGGTCGCCATCGTCTTCATTGCCCAACTGGTGCCGCCGGTGGAGGATTTCCTGGGGCGGACGGTCCTCCGGGTGGCGGTGCCGGAACTGGTCACCGCGCGCGGCTGGCGGACACCGGCGGGATTCACCACCGGCATCCCCGTCTTCGGCCACGCGGGGGCGCTGCTCATCTACGCCTCGCTCGTGACCTTCGTCCTCTACGCCCGCCAGGGGCGCTACAAGCCCGGCGTCCTCCGCCGCATCCGGCGGGACGTCGTCCGGCGGGCGCTCCCGGCCAGCCTGGGCATCGCCACCATGGTCGGTATGGCGGTGACGATGGAGCACGCCGGGATGACGTACTACCTGGCCGAAGGGGTCAGCCGGGCCATGGGGCGCGCGTTTCTGCTGGCCTCCCCCTTCATCGGCGCGCTGGGGGCCTTCATGACTGGCTCCAACACCAACTCCAACGTCATCTTCGGCGCGTTCCAGCAGCAAGTGGCGACGCTGGCCGGGCTGAACCCCATCCTGGCCCTGGCGGCTCAGACGACCGGCGGCGCCATCGGCGGGATGTTCGCCCCGGCCAAAGTCATCGTCGGCTGCGCGACGGTCTGCGCGGGCGAAGGGCCCACCATGCGCAAGACCTTTGTCTACGGGACAGCCATCCTGGCCGTCATCGCTCTGGCGACTGCCCTCTGGGGACTGGGATAGCGAAAATCCGTGCCTATCCGCGTTCCTCCGCGTCCGATGATTGAAGACCTTCGGGCCCAGGCCCGCCATCTGGGATTTGACCTGCTGGGCGTGGCCCCGCCTGTCCCGCCCCCGGAGGCCGTTCGCGCCTACCGGGAGTGGCTGGCGGCGGGCTACTGCGGCGACATGGCCTATATGGCCCGCCCGGACCGGGTCGCCCGGCGGGAGGACCCGGCCCTCATCCTGCCCGGAGTACGGGCCGTTGTCTGCGTGGCCGTCAACTACTACCCCGGTGAGTTCCCGGATAGATATGTCGGGCCCGTCGGCCGCATCTCCCGCTACGCCTGGGGGGTGGACTATCACGCCTGGATGCTCCCGCGCCTGGAGGAACTGGCCGCCTTCATCCGGAAGCGGACGGGGGGCACGGCTCACCATCGGGCCTACACGGATACCGGCCCCATTCTGGAGCGGGCGCTGGCGGCGCAGGCCGGACTGGGCTTCATCGGCAAGAACACTTGCCTCATCCATCCCCGCTTCGGTTCCTGGCTCTTCCTGGGGGAGATTCTGGTGGACGTGGACTTGCCCTTCACGGGGCCGCCGTCACCACCCCGATGCGGCACCTGTACCCGCTGTCTGGACGCCTGCCCCACGGGCGCGCTGGTCGCCCCGTATGTGCTGGACGCCCGCCGCTGTATCTCCTACCTGACCATAGAGTTTCGGGGCGACATCCCGCCCGACCTGCAGGACCGCCTGGGGGATTGGGTCTACGGCTGCGACGTCTGCCAGGAGGTCTGCCCCTGGAACCGCTTCGCCCGCCCGACCGCCGTCGCCGAATTCCTCCCGACCTCCCCGGACCGGGCCGTCCCGCTGCTGGCCGACCTGCTGGCGCTGGACGGGGAGACGTTCCGGCGACGTTTCGGGGGAAGCCCCATTGCCCGCATCGGGCCGGAGCGGTTGCGGCGCAACGCCCGGGCCCTGGGGTAGGGGCATATGTATGTGCCTCACCCCTCCCCCAGCGGCTATGCCGCTACCCCCTCCCCTCTCCTGACAAAAGTCAGGAGAGGGGAGGGGTGCCGCCGGAGGCGGCGGGGGTGGGGTGAGGAAAAGCCCCAAGGGGAGGCCGATTTCCCATCGGCGCAGGGGAGCGCTGACTAAAAGTCAGCCTCCCTGGGCCTTCGGCCAGGAGGTCGGTCTGCACCGACCTCCTGGAAGGGCGCCAACGAAGGTTGACGCCTGGCGCGAAGCGTAGGGGCAACCCTCGCGGTTGCCCCCAGGGGAGGCCGATTTCCCACCGGCGCAAATTTATGGGCAACCCTTGCGGTTGCTCCCGGCGGTTGCCCATAGATGGGCGGTTACGAAGCAAGGGAGTATCCGATGAGCGCGTTCGGTGTTCCCATTCCCCGTCCCGGAGCGCGGTGGAGATTCCCCGTGCTGGCCCTTCTGCTCCTGGGGCTTCTGCCCCTGCGCGCGGCCCCTCCACCGCCGGAATCCCCACCGGAGGGCCTGATAGTAGAATGGACCGCTCCGTTGCCCGATTTCCGCCCCC
>CALDFY010000045.1 GCA_937942115.1 uncultured Anaerolineae bacterium
AAAGCCCAATGGCCCTAACTTTTTCGGCGCGCTGGCCTCACCCCTCCCCCGGCTCCCCCATAGGCGTTAACTTAAGGGTGGCTTCGGCTCTCCGCTTCCCGCCGCCTCGGGCGCCGATGGGAAATCGGCCTCCCCTGGGGGCAACCGCAAGGGTTGCCCCTGCGCTTTGCGCCAGGCGTCAACCTGCGTTGACGCCTCCCTGGAGGGACGGCGCAGGCCGTCCTCTGGCCGGAGGCCCAGGGAGGCTGACTTTCAGTCAGCGCTCCCCTGCGCCGATGGGAAATCGGCCTCCCCTGGGGGCAACCGCAAGGGTTGCCCCTACGCTTCGCGCCGGGCATCAACCTGCGTTGACGCCCTTCTCGGGAGGTCGGCGAAGGCCGACCTTGTTGCGAACGAAGTGAAGGGACCCGGCCGAAGGCCCAAAGAGGCTGGCTTCAGTCAGCGCCCGAGGGGCGACCCAACTGGCGCAGCCCCTTAAGTTAACGCCTATGGGGGGCAGGGGGTGGGGGTGAGGGCAGAACGTCCGCCAGCAAAAGTGTCACCAATGATGAACCATCCCGAAAATCTTTTTATTGCCGTGTTCATCCTGTTTATCCGCGTTTTCCGCGTCCCATCTGAAAAGTGTCAGGTAGCCAGAACGCAGGCTTGACTTTTCGGCCCAGAGGGGGTAAAATTCCCCCTGCGAGGTGTGGGATGCCCCTGTACGAGTATATCTGCCAGGAATGCCAGCGCCGTTTTGACGCGCTGCGGCCGATGTCCAGCGCCGATGCTCCCATTGCCTGCCCGTATTGCGGCAGCCAGGAGACCCGGCGGGCCATTTCTCTGTTCGCGGCCATCGGCAGCGGAGGGGTCATCGCCGGCAGCGGCTCTTCCTGCTCCTCCTGCTCGGCCGTTTCCTGCGCCGGTTGCGGTTCCCGCCGGTAGACTCTCAAAAAATAGGCCGGGGGTACGGTGTGTTCCCGTACCCCCGGCCTGTTTTTGGGAGGACACCCCCCTCGCCGTTGTCCTACAACTCCCGACGGATTAACCCCAGAGCCCCCCGAATGTCCACCTCGGAGACGGGGCCCTCCCGCACCACCACAGGCGGCCATCGGGTGCAATCCACCACCGTAGAGGCGGATCCAATGGAGACCCATCCGCCGTCAATCACCAGGTCTACTTCGGGACCCAGTTGCGATAGCACTTCCTGCGCGTTCCGGGCGGCCGGATGACCGGGGAGGTTCGCGCTGGTGGCCGCCAGCGCGCCCCCGGCCGCCCGGATCAGCGCCTGGGCCAAGGGCAGGGCCGGCAGGCGAATGCCCACCCGGGGCCCCTCCCCGATTTCCGGCCGCACCGCCTCGGTGCGCGGCAACATCAGGGTCACGGGTCCGGGCCAGAAGCGCTCGGCCAGCGGCCGGGCGGCTTCCGGCAGTATGGCGAAACGGGGGAGTTCTTCGGGGTCGGCCAGGAGCAAGGCGATGAATGCGCCGTCGTCCCGGCCCTTGATCTGCCCCATCCGGCGCAGGGCCTCGGTACAGGTGGGGAGGGCGGAGAGGCCATACACCGTGTCGGTCGGAAGGGCGACCAGTCCCCCGGCCCGCCAAACGGCCAGGGCCTGTTCTATAACATTGGGCTCTTCTGCCCGGACGATTCGGGGCGTCACAGAACGACCTCCAGTATCCGGTCCCGGCCCGCCAGGTCGGGGTGAATCCGGACCTGCGCCTCTGGGAACGCCGCGCGGGCCAGGGCGGCCACAGCGGGGCCCTGGGCGGCGCCGATTTCCACCAGGAGGGCTCCGCCTGGACGCAACACCCGGGCCGCGTCGCCCAGTAGTCGCCGGATCACCCTCAGCCCCCCCGGCCCGCCGTCCAGCGCCAGACGAGGCTCATGCTCCCGCACCGACATCGGCAGAGATGCCCATTCCTCCTCGGCCACGTAGGGCGGATTGCTGACCACCAGGTCCACTGGGCCCTTCAGCGGAGAGGCCAGGTCGGCCTGCAAGAAGCGGATGCGGTCCGCCACACCGTGACGGTGGGCATTCGTCGCTGCGACGCGCAGCGCGGCGCGGGAGAGGTCGGTGGCATAGATGCGGGCGCGGGGCAGCCGGACCGCCAGGGCGACCGCCACGCACCCGCTCCCGGTCCCCACGTCCACTACGGTTTGGGGGTCTCGTGCCAGGGCCCGCTCCACCAGCGTCTCCGTCTCCGGGCGGGGGATGAGGACCTCCGGCGTGACGACGAACTCCAGTCCGAAGAACTCTACCCGGCCGGTGAGGTAGGGGAGGGGGACGCCGGCCCTCCGGCGGGCCAGCAAGTCCCGATAGCGGACCCACTCGTCGGCGGTGAGGGGCCGCTCCGGGTGGGCCAGAAGCGCCGTCCGGGTAAGCCCGGTCACGTGGGCCAGCAATACTTCCGCCTCCAGCCGGGCCGTCTCGGTAGCGGGGGCCAGCAGGGCGGCCCCTTCCCGCAGCGCGGCGGCGATGGTTTCTTCACCCCTGCTGGGGTTGGTGTGCAATAACGGTTGCCGATTCTGGAACACGGATGCTCACGGAAGAACGCGGAAGCATCCCGTTGGGTTCTTTGGGATTCCCGTGTTCGGGGAACGCCGCAAAATGGCGCCGGGCATAGCGCGGCCTGTTCGCCTGCAGACAGGCCTGGCGGCCTGCGCTACGGGACAAACCGTGTAAGTTCTCTCAGGTTAAAAAGGCAATCGGACGGTAGGTCTTTGGTCCCATTCCGCCGATGATTCTGACATACTGATAAATGACCTTCCCGTCCGAATGTCGGATGAATCGGGTTACCTGGCTATCCTGTACAACGTAGAAGGGATCGTCCGGCAGGGGGTCGCCGGGCAGGGTGAGAACGTAATCTCCGGCCTGCCCGGCAGGCGGTCGGATTTCCTGCCACACTTGCGGAGGGGTGGGAAAGACGCAGCAATCAGCCGTCAGGACCAGGGGGTCTTGCAGAGGGATCACCTGGAGGGTTTTCCCGTCCAGCAGCACAGAAGTATCCCGGGCATACTCTCCCCACAACGTGGCCGTAGACCCATCCATAAGGCCGATAGGGAGGAACAGGGTGAGGCTTCTCTCGTGGGGCTCAGAGGTGATCAGTCTTTCCATCAGATGTTGTATCCATACCTTTAACTGATTACATTGGAGGACCCGTTCATTTTGATTGTGCGTCACCCAATACTGACGGGCCGTATCCAGCAACTCTAAAGCCGCGTGGTATCCATTAAGGGCGGCGAAATGGTCGCCGGTTAAATGGTGGACAAGGGCCAGGTTAAAGGTGGCAATGGCTTCGTTGTGACGTTGATCGGGGCCGGCCTGCTGGCTGAACACATCGCGGGCTCTGCGGGCCAGGTCACGGGCCAGCGGAGCGCGGCCGGTCCCCCAATAGATGTTGCTCAAAGAAAGGGCCGCCATCCCCCTGCCGATGGGATGATGCCCCCGACGGGCGACTTCCAGGGCCTCCTGCATCAGCCGCTCTGCTTCTTCCAGATTCCCCCCTTTCAGGAACTCCAGTCCCAGCGTAACCATCCGTACGGCGGGGAAGTTCTGGCTACTTTCGGTATACAGCATACTGACCGGGATGGCCCACAAAATCCGGTATCTCATTGTTCTCCCCCTCTTTCTCACACGGAGACACAAAGATATTTAATCTTTGCGTTCTTTGTGTCTTTGTGTGACATTTTACCCTGTCAGCATCCGCTCCTCGCCCAGGAGTTGCTGGAGCCGTTGGAGGGTGCGGATGGCCTCCGGGGGGAGAAACGCGCGGGTGAAGGGGTCGTAGGACATCAGGCGCAGGGTCTCGGCCAGGCGGGCCGCCAGCAGGTACGAACGAAGTTCGGTATCGCTGACCGCCACAGATTGGAGTTCCCGGATCAGGGTGATGAGCATCTCCGCCTGGGCTCGCGCCCGCACCGCCTCCATCCGCAGCAGTTCCGCCTCCCCCTCCACCCGGGTCGCCGCTGCCTGGCTCTCCCATTCGGCCCGCCAGGTCTCTATCCACTGGGTGGGGATTTGCTCGTCCTCCACCTTGATCTCCCCCAGTTGGACGCTCAGGATGCGCGCTCCGACCTTCGGCGCCTCCTGCTGCAACTGCTCCTCCAGACGGCGACGGATGACTTCCCGGGGGTGTTCTATCTCATCCCCTGTGGGGCCCAGCAGCCAGTCCAGGTAGTACTCGGCCAGGATGTTGCGCAGAATCCCCTCGGTGAAGCCCACCACCACCCGTCCTCGCCAGTCCATAGGAGGCCCCTTGAAATCGGGCTCCCGGATCCAGCGGGCCGTCGCAGCCTGGAAGACCGCCTCGGGGGTGAACGGATAGGGCTCATCCTCTGTCGGCGGTTTCGGCGCCCCGCCGTTGGGCCGGTCGTCTATCTTGAAGCGGATGTCCGCCTCGCAGATGACTGGGATACCGTCCCGGGTCATCCCCCTGACCGGGAACGTCCACTGCTGGGGCCGAAGGTCTACGATTTCCCAGACCTTCTCAAACGGTTCCAGGTACGGGTAGTTCTTCGGTTTGGGGAGATGGGCGCTCAGGACCCGCTCCAGCCGCCCGCACCGCTCCGTCACGACGGCCGAATCGTTGTAGATGACCAGGTACCCCGGGCCGCCCACGCGGTGGAGGACGGAATTCTCTCCGGCGGCGATTTTCCCCTCTTTGATCAGCATGTACGGCCCGAACTTCCAGACCCCGAAGATCAGGCGGTAGAGGAACGACCCGGCCTCTCCAAGGGTGCGAATCTTGTAGAGCGTTTTGACGAAAGAGGCCGCGACCCGGGCCGCCAGTGCGATAGCGATGAGGCAGGGGAGGGCATACGCGACGCTCAGGGCGGCGAAGAGAAGCGTGTTCGTGGGCCTGCCCCCCTGGGCGATGAGGGCCAGCACCATGCCCAGGATAGTCACCAGAGTGATAACCGGGACGGCAAAAATGAGCACCCGCTTCAGGTGTCGGAAGGCCCACTTGGGGGTCATGACGACGCCTCCTTCCTTCCCGTTTCCGCCCCCAGACGGCGCAGGTCCTCCGAGGTTTCGCGGGGGAGATACCGCCGCATCATCGGCTGCTGGGTCATCTCCTCCAGGATTTTCAGGAACTGGTCCACGATTTTCTGCGGCGTGACCGGCGTGTCGGGGCGGTCCAGTTCCGCCAGTTGCTCCCCCAGTGCCAGGATCAGGTGGGCCTGGGCCTCGGCGCGGGCCTGCTCTATACGCCAGAGCCGTTCCCGTTGGCCCTCGGCCTGCCGGAGCAGAATCCGACGCACCCAGTCCGCCCGCCAGTTGCGCACGCGCTCCTTCAGGACTTCTTCTCTGACGGGCAACAGGTTACTGATCCCCCCGCCGATCAACTGGATGCCGCAGGGCTCCAATTCCTTCCGCAGCCGCTCTCGGAACTCCCGGGCGATGCGGACCCGGGGAGGCTCTTCGCCCGGGTCGTAGCGGTAGAGGTCGTCAAAGTCGTACTGGGCCAGGATGTCCTGAAGGATGCGGGTGCCGTAGAGTTGGGGAAGTTCGTCCCAGGCGTGCTGCGGATGGTCGGGGTTCCCGGCCGCCATCATCTGGGCGTGGACGGCCCGGAAGGCCGCGCTCTTGCGGTACGGGAACGGTTCCCCCAGGCGCGGCGACTGCTCCCCCCGGTCAATCTGGAAGGGGGTGAACGCCAGCACTTTGACCTGGATGCCGTCCCGGGTCAGGCCCTGGACGGTGAACGCGCGCAGTTGGGGGCGCAGGTCCAGGGTGCGCATCGGACGGTCGGCGAAGCCGGTAAAGGAGAGCCCCGGCCCCTGGGCTCCCTTGAATCGGATTCCATCGGAGACGGCGACCGCGTGGTC
>CALDFY010000046.1 GCA_937942115.1 uncultured Anaerolineae bacterium
TTTTGCGGCGGCCGAAGGCCGCCGCAAAACCCCGCCCTCACCCCCGGCCCCTCTCCCCAACGAAGTTTGGGAGAGGGGAGGGGCCGGGGGAGGGGTGAGGCCAGCGCGCCGAAAAAGTGAGTGCCATTGGGCTTTTAGCCCCTGGCGTAGGTGGTTACCGTCAACGAAGGTTGACGCCTGGCGCGAGAGCGCCCAGGGGAGGCCGATTTCCCGTCGGCGCCCGGGGCAGCGGGAGGGGCGATCAAACCCGGCCTGAAATGGATGCATATGGGGCGCCCCTTGCGGTCGCCCTATGGTGCAGCCAGGCCTGGCGGCCGGCAGCCGGCTACTTGCCAAAATCCGCAATGCCTGCTATAATACAAATCAGCGGGGCGTGGCGCAGTTTGGCTAGCGCGCTACAATGGGGTTGTAGAGGCCGACGGTTCAAATCCGTCCGCCCCGACCAGAGACGTGCCAGGCACTCCCTCAGGTGCCTGGCACGTCTGCTTTATACCGCAATCCCCACCAGTTGCCGGAGCCGCTCCTCGGAGGCCGTCCGGACCTCTTCGTGGATGGAGCGGCCGTGGCTGTCCATCGTCACCACCAGGGGGAGATTTTCCACCCGGATGACCCAGAACGCCTCCGGCACCCCGAACTCGTCCTTTTTGTAGACGGTCAGGACCTCCTTGACGGCGTCGGCGATGAGGGTGGCGGCCCCACCCACCGCGTGGAGGTAGACCGCGCCGTACTCCTGGCAGGCCCGGAGGGTTCGGAGGCCCATGCCGCCTTTGCCGATGACTCCCCGCAGGCCGAAGTGGGCGATGACGTCGGCCTGGTAGGGTTCCTCCCGGATGGAGGTGGTGGGTCCGGCAGCGACGAACTCCCAGCGCCCGTCCTCCCGCTGGCGGACCACCGGCCCGCAGTGGTAGATGGCGCCGCCCGCCAGCAACCGGCGCAGTTCCTCGTAGAGGGCCCGTTCGCTCTCCGGCACGGCGGCGGGGCGGATGAACGTCTCCACCATATACTTGTGGGCCGCATCCCGCCCGGTGACGATGACGCCAGAGAGGGACACCGTATCCCCCACCTGGAGGGAACGGACGGCTTCTTCGGAAATGGGAACGGTCAAATGAACGGTTGCCATGTCCTTTTCCTCCCTGGCCGGGTTCAGGCGTACGTCACCGTCCCGCCCCTGACTTCCATCCGTGCCCGGCGGCACGCCCAGCACATATAAGCGACGGTGACGAAGTAGCAGGCGGGCAGCCGGTGGGCCGCGCCGATTTTGACGCCGAAGATGGTGGTCTTTCCACCGAAGCCCATCGGGCCCACCCCCAGTTCGTTGCACTCCCGCAGCAATCGCTCCTCCAGCGCGGCCAGTTCCGGCACCGGGTTGACGTCATCCAGCGGGCGGAGGAGTTGCATCTTGGCGTACGTGTAGGCCGTCCCCCGGTCGCCCCCGATGCAGATGCCCAGGATGCCGGGGGCACACCCCTCGCCCTGGGCCCGGTGGACGGCGTCCAGCACGACCCGCCGCACCCCCTCCAGGTCCCGGCCGGCCTTCAGGGGCTCGTAGGGGAGGCTGTACTGGATGCTGACATTTTCGCTGCCGCCTCCTTTGAGGAGCAGGGCGACTTCCAGGGCATCGCTCTCCCATTCCTCCATATGGAAAACGGGGAAGCCGATCCCCAGATTGTTGCCGCTGTTGCGCCCGGTGAGGGAATCCACGGCGTTGGGGCGCAGGTAGGCCCGGCGGGTGGCCTCCGCTACGGCCGCTTCCGCCTGGGCGCGCAGTTGACCGGCGCTCATCCCGGCCGGGTAGCGGATGTGGAAGATGGGGGTCCCCGTATCCTGGCAGATGGGCTGGGAACGGGCGCGCGCCAGGGCGACGTTCTCCAGGATGGCCGTCAGCGTGCTGGCAGCGGCGGAGCCCGCTTCCTCCCGGTCGCGGGCGGCCCGCAGCTCGGCCTCCACGTCGGCGGGCAGGTCGGTGGAAGCCCGCCGGATCAACTCTACCAGAGGTTCGGTCAGGTCCATGGGGGTCTGCTCCTGAATTTATCCTGTAGCGCAGGCCGTCGGGCCTGTATCTGCAGGCGAACAGCCCGCGCTCCAGAGAATTGCATCCCTCAGCCTTTAGTGAAGCGTGTTCAGCCAGCGCTCGTACGCGGAGAGGTCGGGCCGCATCAGCCCCTTTTCTACCAGGATTCTCTCCAGCATCGCGACGCGCTGGCGGTACCGGCGCATTTCCGCGTCCAGCGCCTGGACCCGCGCCTCCAGTTCCCGCATCCGGGCTTCCATCTCCTGGAGGCGGCGCTCCTGCTCCCGGAGTTTCCGCTCAACCGCCTCAATCCATTCTTCTACGGAAAACGGCTCCATCATATTCACCTTCCTCCATCCGTAATTACCTTCGGAGCAGCGAAGTCCGGTGAACGGCTACCGTGGCTTCGGGATGGCCAGGTCGGCCGGCCCTTGCTCGGAGAGTTTGAGGTGGGGATAGGTAGCCTGGATGAGTTCATGGATAATCTGGGCGTACTTCACCTTTTCGCGCGCCTGCCAGGCCAGAAAGTCCGGGCTGGTCCAGGGGCGATAGATGGCTCCGGCCCCGGCCGCCAGCGCTGGCCCGGGCTCAATCTTGAAGTAGCAGGGCGCGCAGACCCGCGCCATCTCCGCCCCTTCGTAGAAGCGATTGAAACCGCCGAAGGAATCGGAGAGATAAATGTGCAGGTCCATCGGGATGTCAATCGCCTGGCGGATGGCGGCCAGTTGGGGCAGGGAGAGGTCCCCCAGCGGGTTGAAGGTGGAGGCGCCCAGCATCTGGAGCACCTTCCCCCCCGCCGCCGACGCGTGCCCGGCGAAGATGCTCACTTTAAAGACCACGTCCTCGGGGATGTCGCCGGTCTTCTTCAACTGGTTGACCACCCAGAGGAGCCCCTCGTCAATGCAGAGGAAGCCGCGAAAGCCGATGTCAATGCAGCGGAGCATCTCGGCGATGACGTAGGAGAGTTGGTCGGAGCCCCGGTAGCGGAGGCCGGAGAGGGCGCCCTCCGGGGTCGCCAGTTGTCGTCCCACGTCCCAGCCGGAGCGGGGGCCGGGGGTGATGATGACTTCCAGTTTCGCCTCCGCCGCCATCTGGGCGAAATCCCGCAGTTCGGCATCGTCCAGCAGCGTGGAGCCCATCACGGTGGAGATGAGCCGGTGGATGGGGACGTTGCGCCGGTTCATCTCGTCAATGAGCGCCTCCAGTACCTGAGGCCGCTCCACGCCGGAGATTTCCATCCGGTAGTGGGCGCCATCGGGGAAGCGCTTGGGGCTGTCGGGCAGGTCGTAGGCATCCCGTCCGGGAATGCCGATCTTCTCCAGCATCTTCCGAACGTCGTTCAGACTGCGCATGGTTCCTCCTTGGGTGGGATTGGGGTTACCACATCGGGGAAAACACGGGCCAGGGCGAGGAGCCTCCGGCCCAAATATCCGTCCAGGGGTACGGGGGGCCGTCCAGGCGTCCGCTCACCGTCACCGCCATCTCGTTCAATTGCATCCAGGCCGGCAGAAACAAACTGAACGGGTAGTAGTGGGTCCGCCCGTCGTAGGCATCTATCAGGTAGAGGCCGTCGGCGTCGTAGCCGACGGCGATGAATGTATGCTCCCACTGAACGACGATGGAGACGGTGCCGTCGGCGGCGGTCCAGGAGGCGATTTCCGGCTGGAGCATCCGGTAGGTGGCCCAGATGACGACGGGACGTCCGGCGGCCAGTTCTTCTTTCAGGGGCTCCAGCCCGAACCAGCGGTGGGCGCGGGCGTCCAGCCCGTATCGGCGCAGGGCGGTGGCGACAGGGCCGGCATAGACGCCGTAGCCGCCTGGGGGCAGGCTCCCCGGCGGGTCATCCACGTCGCCGACGAAGCCGGAATGGGGGTTATCGGAGCGGGGCAGGGTGGCGAAGAAATCCTCCTCGCTGACGGCGATGCCCCAGAAAGCGGCCAGGTCCACCGCCGAGCGGGCTTCGCAACTGAGCGGGCGCTCCTGCCGGTGCCCCAACACTCCGGGGACGTAGGCGGACTCCGGAGGCCCGGGGGCCGCATGGACGGCCAGCGGGAAGAGAAAAAGGAGGGCCAGGGCCCGGCTCAGGGATCGGCGCGCCGCCATTACAGAGACGAACCTCCCTTCAGCCGGGCCAGTTCGGCCCGCAGACGCTCCAATTCCTCCTCGGCCCGGCGGCGGGCTTCCGCCTCCTCCGCCGCCCGCCGCTCCGCCTGGCGGCGGGCCTCCTGGGCCTCCAGCGGCGTCAGCAACCGCTCCCCCGTCCGGGGGTCCACCAGCCGCAGGAGACTCCCTTCCACCCGCAACTCCAGCCCCAGCACCTGGCTCA
>CALDFY010000047.1 GCA_937942115.1 uncultured Anaerolineae bacterium
TTAACTTAAGGGGCTGCGCCAGTTGGGTCGCCGCCTCGGGCGCTGACTGAAGCCAGCCTCTTTGGGCCTTCGGCCAGGTCCCTTCACTTCGTTCGCAACAAGGTCGGCCTTCGCCGACCCCCATGAGAAGGGCATCAACGCAGGTTGACGCCCGGCGCGAAGCGTAGGGGCAACCCTCGCGGTTGCCCCCGGGAGAGGCCGATTTCCCATCGGCGCCCGAGGCGGCGGGAAGCGGAGAGCCGAAGCCAGCCTTAAGTTAACGCTTATGGAGGCCGGGGGAGGAGTGAGGCCAGCGCGCCGAAAAAGTTAGGGCCATTGGGCTTTTAGCCCCTGGCGCAGGTAGTTACCAAAAACACCTGAAACGGCTCCTCGCCCTGGAAGGCCCCGCCTGGCGGCGGAGCATCCGTCCCCAGCAGTAGTTTTCTTGTTGTGCCCATCGTCCGTCGTCTGTGGTCTATCGTCCATCGTCCCTCTTTTGACTTTTCGCAGGAGTGTGATAAGATACATTACTGCGGGCTGAACGATGCTGGCCGGTTCCTCCCTCGCGGGTATTTTTGCGAATGATTGTCACCGCGACGGACGGCGGGGCAACGCAAGAAGCACTTCTGGTCTCATTCGGAGTCATTATTCAGCCTTTTCGCCACTTCATCCGCCGCTCCCCGCCCCCGCCGATGGACCCGCCAGATGTCAGCGCCCCGTCAACCTTACCGCGCCATCGGAAGGAGAAGCGGAATGAGTGCCGATTTCATCTCCCGAATTGTCGGTATGCTGGTTCTGGCCGTTGGGGGACTGATATTGGGCGTGCGCTTCGCCGCCATCGCAGAAACCTCCGCTTATCTTTACGGTACGGTCTTCATGCTGGTCGGCGCCCTGGCTGGCCTGACCCTTACCCCCTATCTCACCGTACGCCCGCTACAATTCCTGCGCCAGAAAATCCACCGCATGCCCGTCCAGCAATTGCTGGCGGCCACCGTTGGACTGATCGTCGGATTGGTCATTGCCTCCCTGAGTACGTTTCCTCTCTCTATGTTACCCCGTCCCCTGAATCAAATCCTGCCTTTCCTCAGCGCGGTGCTTTTCGGCTACATCGGCGTGCTGGTGATGACGTCCCGCCAGCAGGAAATCTTTGCCTTTCTGCGGGGACGGCTTCCCGAACGGCCTGAAGACTGGGGAGAGATTCCCCCGGTTCTCCTGGATACCAGCGTCATTATTGACGGGCGCATCGCCGACATCAGCCGGACCGGCTTCATCCGCAGCGAGATGCTGGTGCCGCGCTTCATCCTCAACGAACTCCAGTACATTGCTGACTCCCCGGATCTCCTGCGGCGCAATCGGGGGCGGCGCGGTTTGGACATGCTCCGCCGTCTCCAGGAGGAATCCGACATCCCGGTGCGGATTGTGGACCTGGATGCTCCCGAGGCCCGTTCGGCAGACGACAAACTGGTCCTGCTGGCCCGACGCCTTCGCTGTCCCATTGTCACCAACGACTACAATCTGAACCGCGTCGCCGAACTCCAGGGTGTGACGGTGCTGAATATCAACGAACTGGCCAACGCGGTCCGCGTCGTCTATCTGCCCGGTGAGAGCCTGAAAGTGCATATCATCCAGGAAGGCAAGGAACCGGATCAGGGCGTGGGCTATCTGGACGACGGAACGATGATTGTCGTGGAGAACGGTCGCCCCTTCATTGGGGCAGAGATAGATACCGTGGTGACGAAAGTCCTTCAGACTGCCGCCGGCCGCATGATTTTCGCGCGTCCGGCCGAGACCTCGGAGAGATGACAGGAGGAGAGGAATGGCCCTGCAGGTCTATAACTACCTGAGCCGTCAAAAAGAAGTCTTCAAACCTCTGGAGCGCGGACGGGTGTATATGTACGTCTGCGGCCCCACCGTCTACGACCACGCCCATCTGGGCCACGCCAAACTCTACGTCGCAATGGACGTGGTGGTGCGGTACCTTCGCTTTCTGGGCTACAAAGTCCGCTACGTCCAGAACATCACCGACGTGGGCCATCTTCTGGATACCGGGGAAGACCGTATCCTCAAAGGGGCCCGGCGGGAGCGGGTGGAGCCGATGGAACTGGTGGAAATCTACACCCGCTCCTACTTTGAGGACATGGACGCCCTGGGCGTCATTCGCCCCAATATCTCCCCCCGCGCCAGCGCGCATATCCCCGAGCAGATTGAGTGGATCAAGGCGCTGATAGAGAAGGGATACGCCTATGAGGTGGACGGGAACGTCTATTTCTCCGTAGAAAAGTTCCCTGAATACGGCAAACTCTCCGGCCGAAAGGTGGAGGAACTGGAGCCGGGCGCGCGGGTGGAGGTCCGGGAGGAGAAGCGCCATCCGGCGGACTTCGCCCTCTGGAAGCGCGCAGAGCCGGAGCACATCCTGCGCTGGCCTTCCCCCTGGGGTTGGGGCTACCCCGGCTGGCATATTGAGTGCACCATTATGGCAACCAAATATCTGGGGGAGACTTTTGACATTCACGGCGGCGGCCTGGAGAATATCTTCCCCCACAATGAATGCGAGATCGCCCAGGCGGAGGCCGTGACCGGCAAACCCTTCGCCCGCTACTGGATTCTCACCGGCTCCCTGACGGTAAACGGCGTTAAGATGAGCAAAAGCCTGGGCAACTTCCTGACCATCAAGGATGCCCTGAAACTCTATCGGCCGGAGGTTATCCGGGCTTTCATCCTCTCCGCCCACTACCGGGGGACGCTGGATTACTCCCGCGAAGCCATGCAGGCCGCCGAACAGGGCATCCGTCGCCTCCACAACACCGTCCGCGCCGTCCGGACGCGGATGAAGGAAACGGCGATGCCGGAGGGGACTGCCGACCTTTCTTACATGAGCGACCTGGAGCCATACCGGGAAGCGTTCCTGGCAGCAATGGACGACGACTTCAACACGCCGAAGGCGATGGCCGCGCTGCACGACCTGGCGCGCGCGGTCAACCGGATGCTGGATTCCGGACAGCCCGTGGCCCGGGGCACCCTCGCCGCCATAGACCAGATGTTCAGCGAATTGGGAGGCCAGATCCTCGGCATCATCCCCGACCAATTGGAACCGCCGGAAGTCCGCAGTGGACTGGTGGATGGGTTGATGCAGTTAATCCTGGACCTGCGGCAGGAATATCGGGCCGCGAAGGACTGGGCGCATGCCGACGCTATTCGCCAGCGCCTGGCGGAACTGGGAATCGTTGTAGAAGACCGACCGGAGGGACCGTCATGGCGGCTGGAAATCTGAAAAAGGTCGAGAGTATCGTGGCCGTCCTGCTGGGCCTGACCGGGCTGGGAACGCTCATCTTTTGGATTGCGTTCGCTCTGGAGAACCCTCAGGAGTCCTTTCTGGCCCAGATATATCCGGCGTGGTATCCCTGGGAGCGTTCGTTCATCGTCGCCGACGGCTGGATGATTGTGGCCGCTTTCGTCGGTGCCTACGGACTGTTGCGGCGGCGGCCGTGGGGTCGGCACTGGGCCGGTATGGCCGGCAGCGCTATGCTCTTCCTGGCCCTGATGGACATTCTCTTCTTCCTTCAGAACGGCCTTTACCTGCATCCACACCCGGAAGTCCTCATGGAGGCCCTGATTCACCTCTGGCTGCTGGGGTTGGGGATCGCCCTGATAATCTTCACCGCCCGGGCGGTAGGGAAATGATGGTTTGGAGAGACCGTCTGTATTGCAAATCCTGCGAACGAATGGAGGAGGTGCCGGACGATGCGATAGAACTGGTGGTGACCAGCCCACCGTACTGGAACGCGATTGATTACGAACAGCATGTGGAGGACCCCACCGCCTGGTACCGAACCCGTAGGGGAGGCCCGTATGAGGAGTATCTGGACTGGCTGCAGCGGTGCTTTAGAGAAGTCCAACGAGTGCTCAAGCCGGGTGGTTTCTGTGCGGTGGTGATGGGGACGGTGCTGTTCAACGGTCAGCACTACCCGGTCCGTCATGACTTCACGAACCTGATGACTTCACTGGGATACTTGTTTCACGACGAGATCATCTGGCACAAAGTTACCGGAGGGGTCAAGCGGGCCGGAGTAACGATTCAGAACCCTTATCCGGGTTATTATTACCCGAACATTATGACAGAATCCATCCTGATTTTTCGCAAGCCCGGCCCTCCGATTCACCAAAGGCGGACTATTACAGATAAAGAAGGGGCGGCCTTTGAGATTGACGAACTCTTCAAGCGGGAAATTGCCAATAATGTCTGGCACATTGCCCCGGTGCCCCCTAACACTCTCCCGCACCCTTGCCCTTTTCCGGAAGAAATCCCGTACCGGCTGATCCGTTTGTTCTCTTATCCCGGCGATACGGTTCTGGACCCTTTTATCGGCATTGGGACAACGGCCAAAGTGGCCCGCGCGCTGGGCCGCCATTACGTTGGATACGATGTTCAACCGAAGTACATAGAAATCGCTCAAAAGCGAATTCACGAACCCCTCCATCTTCGCCAGCAGCTGGTCGCCGTCTTTGAGAAAGTCCCCGTGCAGGACCGGGACTACATCTATGGACAGGTAAAGCCTCAGCAGATGACTTTCCCCTTTGTGTCGGTACGTGAAGGAAGCGCACTATATCAGGTAGGGAAAGGAGATAAAGCGGATTATCGCTGGATTCGGGAACGGTTCCCGTGGTTAGACGAGCCAGGCCGCCGGATGATCTGCAGCCTGGACCTGGATGGCGTGGTCTCTGCGATGCTGATGGAAACCCTGTTAAACTGGCGTTTGGTTGGTTTCTACGATGCCCAGTATCTCTGGGTGACAGCCGATGCGGACTTTCAATCGGGAGATGTCGTCTTTCTGGATCATGATATTTACCGGAAGGAAATCCCCAGTGTTGGGCATCATGTTCTCCAGTGGCAGGACGACATTGCCCTTCCGGAGCATGAGCGATCCCTGAATCCTAACCTGTTGCGGGGTGTGACGGCAGAAAAGGGGTTCAATCGCAAATATCCGTTCGGGACGCTGCATTTGCTCCTGGCCTGCCACAGCGCATGGCACCCGGAGTTACGGGAAACAAAATTGTGCCTTTCCCGAAATTTCCTACCGATTCTGCTCAATGTGGATTCCGCTATGCAGAGCGCGTTCACTTATTTACGCAACGCGATGGAGTGGCTGGAATGGTTGGGGGGCTCGGATGAAGATTCCCCTCTTTATCCTTTCTGCCGCCTTCTTCTCTCTGCATCTCCCCGCAGGCTACTGGAATGGGGTATCCAATTTGACGATGAAATGATGCGGCTGGGGTTGGGTACTGGCTCTCCATACACTCGGCGAAGAGCCCAGGCACAACGGTTGAACCCGACTCAACAGGCAGATTGGGAGCGGCTTGGTGGACTGGTCCAATGGCTGCAGGAACGTTCGCCATGGTTCCTCACTATGCCCGAATTCCCCGCTCTGGCAGCACAAGGGGAATTGCAGGTCATTGAGCTCTCTCGTAAATCTGTTAAGCCGACAAAGGGGCACTTCAAGGCAATGCTGGCTCAGGACCCTTTCTCCTACGCCATTATTTCTAAGGGTGAGAACGGTTTGAACTACTCGTTATTTACGGATCGCACGAATTTTTAGATGTCATCCGTGCCATCCGCAGTTTCGTCTTTGCCTTGACCGATGCGCGAAACCCTCTATGGACGGAATGCCGTCTATGAGTCGCTGCGGGCCAGACGGCGGCAGTTCTTCCGACTGATGGTCGCCGATACCGTCCGCGCGACGGACATCGTGGACGACATCATGGCTCTGGCAGAGCGGGCCGGAGTGCCGGTGGAGCGCGTCCCTCGCCGTCATCTGGACTGGCTGGGGGAGGCCAACCATCAGGGAGTGGCACTGGAAGCCAGCGAGTACCCCTATGCCGACCTGGAGGACATCCTGGCCGAAAGCACGCGGCGCTCTGAACCCCCTTTCCTGCTCCTGCTGGACCTCCTGCAGGACCCGCAGAATGTGGGCACGCTCCTGCGCACCGCCGAAGCCGTCGGCGTCCACGGCGTGGTTGTCCAGCAACGCCGGGCCGTGGGGATCACCCCTACCGTGGTGCATACCTCCGCCGGGGCCGCCGAGCACCTCCGAATCGCCCAGGTGCCCAATCTGCCGGAGACCATAGAGCGGTTGAAGGCGCGCGATATCTGGGTGGTCGGATTGGAGGCCGTGCGGGGCGCCCAGCGGTACGACCAGGCCGATCTCACCGGCCCTCTGGCCCTGGTGGTCGGCAGCGAAGGAGAGGGCCTGCGCCGACTGGTTCAGGAGCGGTGCGACTGGATGATCCAACTCCCGATGGTCGGAAACGTCACTTCCCTCAACGCGGCCGTTGCCGGCTCTATCGTCCTCTACGAAGCCTGGCGGCAGCGAACAGCGGCTCGGGGCGAATAACCTTTATGGAAAACTGGGGCATCGTCGGACACGAATGGGCCGTCCATCTCCTCCGGCAGGCGCTGGAGGAGGGCGAACTCTCCCACGCGTACCTCTTCACCGGCCCGCCTGGCGTCGGCAAGGGGACCCTGGCCCGGGCGCTGGCCTCTGCCCTTCTCTGCCAGGGAAGCCCTCGCCCCTGCGGGGAATGCCGGTCCTGCCGCCTGGTCGCCGGGGGCAACCATCCCGACCTGTTCTGGGTGCAGCCCGAATCGGAGGCGGGGCGACTGAAAGTAGAGCAGGTCCGGGAACTTCAGCGCCACCTTTCCCTGACGCCCAACATGGCGGCCCACCGGGTCGCCATCCTGGACCGCTTTGACCAGGCCACCCCTTCGGCGGCCAACGCGCTGCTCAAGACACTGGAAGAGCCGCCCGATTTTGTGGTCCTGATTTTGCTGGCCCCCGATACCGATTCCCTCCTGCCGACGATTGTCTCCCGCTGCCAGGTGGTCCCGCTCCGCCCCATCCCGGTGCCGCAGATTGCCCGCGCACTGCAGGCGCGCTGGGGAGTGGATGCCGAAACGGCGCGCCATCTGGCCCATCTGAGCGGGGGACGATTGGGTTGGGCCGTGCGGGCCGCGACCGAACCCGACCTGCTCCGGCAGCGGCAACAACGGATAGAAGAGATGGTCGCTCTGAGCCATGCGCCGCTGACGGACCGCTTCCGCTATGCGGCGGAACTGGCGCGCGATCCCGAAGCGGCCCAGGAAGCACTGGACCTCTGGGCCGGATGGTGGCGGGATGTTCTCCTGCTGACGGGGGGTGTCGGGGAGGACCGGGGAGGGGAATCTCTGGTGACCCATCTGGACCAGCGGGCCCGTCTGGAGCAGATGGCGGCCCGGTTCACACCGGCGCAGGTCGTCGCCCGCATTCAGGCCATCCGGACGGCGATGGACCGGATACGCCGCAATGCCAATCCTCAGTTGACGCTGGAGGTCCTGCTGGGGTTTGACCTGTAGGGGAAAATTCCGGCGGTGTATGAGAAGGATCAACGAAGGTTGACCCCTGGCGCGGGAGCGCCCAAGCAGGCCGACTTTCAATCGGCGCGAGGGAAGATTTCCGGCAGTGCACGAGAAGGGTCAACGAAGGTTGACCCCTGGCGCGGGAGCGCCCAAGCAGGCCGACTTTCAAATCGGCGCGAGGGAAGATTTCCGGCAGTGCACGAGAAGGGTCAACGAAGGTTGACCCCTGGCGCGGGAGCGCCCAAGCAGGCCGACTTTCAATCGGCGCAGGGGAAAATTTTCCGGCGGTGGCCCGGCCACCGCCGGAAAAGCATCACCGGCCCGATTCGGTGTCTATACTGCCATAACGAAGACGGACTTCTCCTCCGGTTGTCCGGCCAATTCGGCCGCCCGCTGCAGTTGCCGGAGAGCCTGCAGGGGTACACCCGCTGATCCCAGCGGGGCCCCGGCACCTAACCCGAAGCCGTGAAAGTCGCTCCCTCCGGTCACCAGCAGGTGGTACTGGCGGGCCAGCCGTAACAGCGCCCGGACATCCTCGGGAGAATGGTCGGGATACCAGACCTCTATGCCCTGCAGACCCATTGAAGCCAGCGTCGGAATCTGCTCCACCACGCCCGAGGCCGCCGGATGGGCCAGTACGGCAACACCTCCTGCCCGCCGGATCAGCCCGATCACCTCTGCGGGCGTCATCCGCAGCCGGGGGACATACGCCGGCCCGTTTCGGCCGATGTAGCGCTGGAAGGCCTCGCTGATGTCCGAGACGTAGCCCCGGTGGACCATTGCGAGGGCAATGTGGAACCGCCCGATGGCGCAGTCCCTCTGGCAGAAACGGGCGATCTCCTCCCATTCCAGGGGCATCCCCAGGGCGGCCAACCGGTCCAGCATCTTTCGGGCACGGTGCAACCGGGCGACTCGCATAGAGGCCAACCGGTCGCCGAGCGGCCCGTCCCAGGGGTCCACATACAGCCCCAGGATATGGAAATCGCCCACCGGCCAGTCCGAACTGATCTCCACCCCCGGGACCACTTCCAGGCCCGTGCCCCGGGCGGCGGCCCACGCTTCTGGAAGCCCGGCCACCGTATCGTGGTCCGTCAGGGCGATAGCGGCCAATCCCTGTTCCAGCGCCAATCGCACGACCTCGGCAGGCGTCAGGGATCCGTCCGAAGCAGTGGTGTGAATATGAAGGTCTACGCGGCCTTGCCGGAGTTGCATCGGGTCTCCACAGTGAGGTGGACGGCCGTCCGTTCCTGCCCGTCAATCATCACCTCGGAAAAGGAGGGGATGCAGACGATGTCAATCCCCTCCGGCATCAGGTAACTGCGGGCGATGGCAACGGCCTTCACGGCCTGGTTGACGGCGCTGGCTCCGATGGCCCGCACATCCACCTTTCCCCGTTCCCGAATGACTCCGGCGATGGCCCCCGCCACAGCAGTGGAGCGGGAATCGGCAGCGACCTTAATCATTTCCATTGTGACCTCCTTGTGGCTTCATCGTGGCGACCCGGAAGCCCCGGTTTTTCCCGGACTTCTGCAAATATCATACACAGAAACGAGCGAAATGGGATTTCCGCCGCGTTACAATTTGGTAACCGGTGGGCAGGTTTTCCAAAAGGCACAGGGACGGCAGTGAGCGCAGGAAGGCATCTGGACGAGGGGCATCTGGTCGCCGCCGCGCAGCGGGGTGACCTGGACGCCTTCAATGAACTGGTGCTGGCCTACCAGGACCGGGTCTATAACCTCGCTTACCGTATCCTGGGCGACCCAGCCGCCGCCGAGGACGCTACCCAGGAAACCTTCATTGCCGCCTACCAGCATCTCTCCACCTTTCGGGGCGGCTCCTTTCTCTCCTGGCTGATGCGCACCGTTGCCCATCGCTGCTACGACGAACTGCGCCGCCACAAGCGCCGCCCCGCTGTCTCCTGGGAATCCTTCGGTGAGATGGACGAGGAGGCCAATCCGTTTCTGGTCAACGGCCACCCGACGCCGGAGGAAGCGGCCCAGCAGGCGGAACTGACCCGATTCCTCCAGTCGGCGATCGTCACACTTCCCCCCGACCAGAGAGTGGTGCTGGTCCTTTCGGATGTGGAAGGGATGAATTATCAGGAGATTGCGGATACGGTGGGGATTCCGGTGGGGACGGTCAAATCCCGCCTGGCGCGGGCCCGGGCCCGTCTGCGGGACCTCCTGCAGGCCCGGGGGGAACTATTGCCCCGCGCGTACCGTCTTGAAGAGGAGTAAATGTTTAGCCCACCCCTCCCCCGCCGCCTGCGGCGGCACCCCCTCCCCTCTCCTGACCGAAGGTCAGGAGAGGGGAGGGGGTAGCGGCGAAGCCGCTGGGGGTGGGGTGAGAAGGGCTGAATCGTTGCGAAGAGGTTTGACATGCCGGGAAAGAACCGAGGCCGGGAACGGGTAGATGAATGGCTGTCGGCATACATAGACGGGGCGCTGAGCCCCCGGGAGCGGGCCCGATTGGAGGCCCGCCTGGCTCAGGATGCCGACCTGCGCGCGCGGCTGGAATCACTGCAACGGACGGTGGCACTGGTCCGGGGTCTCCCTCCTGTTCCCGCGCCCCGCAACTTCCTGCTGACCCCCGCGATGGTCCACCCGCTCGCGCCGGTGGCCCACCGGCCCGCGCCGAAGGCCCGCCGGCTGGCCCCCGCGCTGACCTTCGCGACCGTCATCAGCGGACTCCTCTGCATCGTCCTGCTGGTGGGGAATCTCCTCACCCCCGGCTGGGGTGGGCCAGGGGCTGCTGCTCCGGCACCGATGATCGCCTACGAGACAGAGGGCT
The DNA here is from genome assembly GCA_937942115.1 of uncultured Anaerolineae bacterium. Taxonomy (GTDB): domain Bacteria; phylum Chloroflexota; class Anaerolineae; order B4-G1; family DUEL01; genus SpSt-77. The sequence goes on from CALDFY010000047.1 coordinate 10,160, forward strand.
CCCCCGAAGCCGGGCAAGCCGAGGAAACAGCAAAACGAGCCCTACCGCTTTCGGAGGCCGTCCCCACCGAGACGGCCCCGCCGGCCAGTGCGGCCGCCGTCTCCGAAACCGCCGTCCCGGAGATGCGAGTCTGGAGCGAGGAGACCCCTTCTCCGCTGGAAGGACCCTTCCCTCCAGAGATGGGGGGCATCGGCGGCGGAGGAGCGGCGCCGGGGCCGTCCCTGCGGGAACCCGGGGAGCCGGAGGAGCCGGAGGCAGAAGCACTCCCCATACCGACTCCGGAACCACAACCTCCGGAACGGGCAGCGGCGGCGGGGGAAGCGACACCGGCCGCCATCCCGGCCGTGGAAGTAACGCCAACCTCCCCGCCGGTGGAGACGTCGGAGGCCCCAACCCCATTGCCTCTCGCCTCCTGGCTGCCGGTAGGAGGGCTGGCCCTGCTGACGGCGGTTCTCGCCGTCCTCTCCGTTCGGGCTTGGCGGGCCCAATAGCCCTGCTCCTGCGCCCTGCGACTTGCGACCTGCGCCATGGCTGAACATCTGGAACTGAACTTCTGCCCCCAATGCGGCCATCCGCTCCAGGACCGGGAAGCCTACGGTCGGGTGCGGCGGTACTGCCCGGTGTGTGACCGTCTCATCTTCCGCGACCCTAAAGTGGCCGCCGCCGTGCTGGTGGAAAAAGAGGGGAAAGTCCTGCTGATCCGACGGGCTTTCGGGCCGTTCAAGGGACGGTGGAGCCTGCCCGCCGGCTTCGTGGAGTACGACGAAGACCCGGCCACCACAGCCGTCCGGGAATGTCTGGAGGAGACGGGATTGGAGGTTCGGCTAACGGGGTTGCTGGACGTCCTCCCCGGGGAAGGGCTGCCGGGGGAGGCGAATTTCACCGTGGTGTACCGGGGGGAAATTGAGGGCGGCACCCTTCGGGCCGGAGACGATGCCCGGATCGTGGGATTTTTCGGGCCGGACGAATTGCCGCCGCTGGCCTTCGCCTCCACCCGTCGGGTGCTGGAGCGCTGGCGAAGCGCGCACGATTAATCTTGCGCTCTCAGACTGGCCTGGCAGGAGTCCGCCGCCTCCTTCAGTCGGGAGGCGGGGTCTTCACCCCCCGCGACCGCGCTGACCATCGCCCCTAAAATCTCCCGACACCGCTCATAGCCAGGGACCGCCGGTTCTACCACCGCGTCCGACTCCAGCAGGGCGAGGGCGTCAGCGTACTGGGGAATCTCCTCCAGGAGTGCCGCCTGGGCCTCCGGGGAAAGCCGACGATGGGGAAGGTAGCCGTAGGCGGAGACCCAGCGGTCCTGCTGAGGCTGTTCGTTCATCCAGCGGATCACCAGCCATGCCGCCAGTTGTCGCCGGGGAGCAGTGGGCGGGATAAACCAGGAGAGGCCGAAAAGGTCGGCGGCCGGCGCGCCGGAGATGGTCGGCATTGACGCCACCGCCCAATCCAGCCCTCCCCGCTTCGCGGCGACCTGGCGGTAGTGCGGGATGTGCACGGTGCTGCTGAGGACAAAGAGCACTCTCCCGGCCCCGAAATCCGCCTCCGCCTGCTCCCGGCGGGCCTCCCGAAGCGCGCATCCCTCCTGCACCAGGGCCTGTAGAAACGCCAGCGCCTCCTGGCCTTCGGTACTTCCGAAAGCATACGCCGTCCCGTCGGCATTCATCATCCGCCCACCCCAACTGATGAGCAGGCGAGTGAACGTGCGGTCACTGGCGGCAAACTCGTAGCCGTAGACGCCGCTGGTCGGGTCCGACGCGGCGCAGGCCATCTCCCGGAACTCCTCCCACGTGCGGGGGGGATGGTCGTAGCCCAACTGGTGGAGCCGCCCCCGGTTGTAGACGAGAAGCCCGGCCGAGAGGGCGAAGGGAAACCCATACCGTCCGGGTGGCCGGCTCAGTTGCCCGACCTCCAGGACGGAGGGGAAGAACTCCTCCATTTCCCCCGCCGGGAATCCCCACCGGCGGCTCTTCAGATAGGGCGTCTGTTCCACGGCCAACCCCTCCGCCGCGACCGCCGCCAGGTAACCGGGAGAGACGATGGCCAGGTCGGGCAGTTTCCCCGCCGGAGCCCCCTCCCGGATCCGCGCGTACAGGGCGGCAGAGTCCTCCATACGTTCCCCCCGCACCGCGATCCCCCACCGGTTGGTCCCGTTGAACCGGTCCAGCATCGCCAGCAAGGCATCCTCATGGGACGCAGAATACCAGACGGTGATAACTTCCCCCCGGGGGTCCAGGTTCTCCAGGTCGCCGTACAGGGAAACCGTTGCCCCCACAGAGGAAGGGCGCGGGGGTTGTCCGGCACACCCCGCCCCTATCAGGCTGATCACCAGTACGATGAAGATACCTGCGCGTTGAGTCTTCAACCCGTGCTCCTTATCCGGTACAGTTTGGCCGGACGACCGTCCACCCGCCGGTATCCCCCCGTCTCCTGAAGAACCCCGGAGGCCAGGATTTGACGGCGAAAAGCCCGCCGGTCCAATTTCTCACCGAGGACGAGTTCGTAAGCGGTCTGCAATTCGCCCAGCGTGAACGTCTCCGGCAGAAATTCGGCGACGATGGCCGGGCATTCCCGTTTGTGGCGGAGATGCTCCAGGGCGCGGGCCAGGATGCGGTCGTGGTCAAAGGCCAGAGGGGGGAGGGCGCGCACGGACCACCAGCGGGCCTCGGCGGCGTCATCGCCTGCCCGGGGCTGAACCCGGTCGGCCCGGACCAGGGCCAGGTACGCCACGGTGATGGTCCGCCCGCGCGGGTCCCGTCCGGGGTCCCCGAACGTATGGAACTGCTCCAGATAGACGCCCCGGACGCCGGTCTCTTCCTCCAACTCCCGCGCGGCGGCTGTCTCCAGCGATTCGTCTATATCCACGAATCCCCCGGGAATCGCCCACATCCCGGCGAAGGGGGGATTCCGCCGCCGGATCAGCAGGACCTGCAGGTCGTTCTCCCGCAGGGTGAAGATGACGACGTCCACCGTCACCATGGGCCTGGGGTATTCTCCCGTCATCCCGCTCATCCTCCCCGCATAGTATAACCGACCCGGCGAGTTTGGCAACTCTTTTTCTCTGGGGTATAATCCAATAACAATGCCTGCCCGATGCTCCAGCATCGGGCTCAGATGCGAAGCCCCTCCGGGGCTCACGGATAGCCCGCCGGGCCTGGCCTTCTGAGCCCGACCGTTTTGCAAATGGAAAAATTATTGGGCAGTCCACCGGGACTCTCCCTCACCCCACCCCCTGCCCCCTCCCCTCTTCCGCTCGCCTTCGGCGGCAGAGTCCTCACCCCTCCCCCGACCCCTCCCCTCTCCCGAACTTCGTTCGGGAGAGGGGAGGGGAGAAAGGAGGGGGATTTTTGGGCGGGCGACGAAGCCGCCCGCCCAAAAACCCCTTTCCCCACCCCCCTTTCCCCAGAGCGGAGCGATGGGGAGAGGGGGGCAAGGGGGGGGAGGGGCGAAGAAGCCCGCCGCCCGCCCAGAACAAGAGGGGCGCAAAAAACCTACACTTGTGAGGGGGCAAGGGGGGATGAGAGGGCAAAGTCCATCTCAGGCGATTGCCCAAATAATTTGTTATTGTTAAACGCAATACGGTCGGGCGGAGATTTTGCCGTTCTGAGCCCGACCCGCTTACACTCGGGCGGAGGGCCTCCCCTCTCTTCCCATAGGCGTTAACTTAAGGCTTCGGCTCTCCGCTTCCCGCCGCCTCGGACGCCGATGGGAAATCGGCCTCCCCCGGGGGCAACCGCAAGGGTTGCCCCTACGCTTCGCGTCGGGCGTCAACCTGCGTTGACGCCCTTCTCAGGAGGTCGGCGAAGGCCGACCTTGTTGCGAACGAAGTGAAGGGACCCGGCCGAAGGCCCAAAGAGGCTGGCTTCAGTCAGCGCCCGAGGCGGCGACCCAACTGGCGCAGCCCCCTAAGTTAACGCATATGGGGGGGATAAAGGGGGGTGGGGGCAAATGTTCGCACCATTGGGCGAAAAGCCCCTGGCTCAGATGCGAAGCCCCTTTCAGGGGCTTCCGGATAGCCCGTCAGGGCTTTGGTATCTGAGCCTGCCGCTTCAGCGGCGGGCGGAAGTGGGCATCCCAGCCATCAGGGTAGGTAGTAGCACATTTATCAACATTTGCAAACATGAAGAGACCGCAGAATACACAGAGCAGCATCTTTGCTCTCTGTGTTCTCTGCGGTGAGTTTTTGCAGTGGACTCAAACGGAGGACGAAGGTGGCCGCCCCTCGTCGGTCAGAAATCCACCTCCCGGCCCTCGTAGGCGTACTGGAAGAGTCGGCGGAGTTCGTCGTAGGATGGCGCGCGGACGGCGGTGACCATCTGGGTGTCGTTGAAGGCGTCGTCCACCATCTTATCCAGTTGAGCCTCGTGGGCCTCCCGCTCCACGCCCGCCTCGGCGACCGAGAGGGGGCTTCCAATCTGCTGGGCCAGGTCGCGGATACGGCGGGCCAGGGCGCGCGCCCCCTCCTCGCCGCCGGCCTGGGAGCAACCGGTCAGCGCGGCCAGTTCGGCGAACCGCTCCGGCGCCTCCCGGGCGCAGAATTCAATGGTGTACGGAAGGTAAATGCCCACCGCGCGCCCGTGGGGGATGTGGAACGTGGCACCCAGCGTGTGGCCCATGGCGTGGGCCATAGAGGCCATAGCGTTTCCGAAACCCATACCGGCGATGGTGGCGGCGTTGTGCATCCGCTCCCGGGCCTCCATATCGGAGCCGTCGGCCACCGCGCGCGGCAGGTACTGAAAGACCAGGCGGGCCGCCTGGATGCAGAGGCCGTCGCTGATGTCGTTGTGCCAAGTACAGGTGTACCCCTCCACCGCGTGGGTCAGCGCGTCCATGCCGGTATCTGCCGTCAGCCGGGGCGGCATACCGACCGTCAGCGCGGGGTCCACGATGGCCATGTCGGCGACGTTCTCCCGATTCCCCAGCCCCATTTTCCGCTGCTCCTCGGTGTCGGTGAGGACGATGGCCCAGGTAATCTCCGCGCCGGTGCCGCTGGTAGTGGGGATGGTGATGAGGCGGGCCTTCTGGCGCAGCCCCAGGCGGACGAAGGGGTTGATCTCCGCCGGATGGAGGTCGGGCCGTTCGTAGAGAATCCAGATGGCTTTGGCCGCGTCCATCGGCGAGCCGCCGCCCAGGCCGATGATCCAATCCGGCTCAAAGGCGCGGGCGACCTCGGCCCCGCGCAGGACCGTTGCCACGCTGGGGTCCGGCTCCACCTCGTCAAAGACCCGGACTTCCAGCCCGGCGTTCTTCAGGTGGAGCAGGACTTTGTCCACGATGCCCAGTTTCACCAGGGTGGTGTCGGTGACGATGAGCGCGCGACGGCCCTCCAGTTCGTCCAGGGCATCCAGCGCGCCCTCCCCGAAGACAACCTGAGGGGAGACGAAATACCACATGTTGGCCTCCTGGTACACGGTGTGTGAAACTGAAACGGGAAATGCGACATGCTCCCTGCGACCTGCGCCCTGCTACACGTCCAGATTCTGCACTTCCTTCGCGTGGGTCTGGATGAACCGGCGGCGAGGGAGAACGGCGTCGCCCATCAGCATAGTGAAGATGCGATCGGCCTCCGCCGCGTCCTCTACGGTCACCTGCAGGAGTGTCCGGCGGGCCGGATCCATCGTCGTCTCCCACAACTGCTCCGGGTTCATCTCCCCCAGCCCTTTGTACCGCTGGATGGTGACCTTATCCCCTAATTTCTGAACCAGGCGGTCTTTCTCTTCGTCTGAATACGCGTAATAGACCTCTTTGGACGTGGCGATGCGGTACAGAGGTGGCTGAGCAATGTAGAGATGACCCTCTTCAATCAGGGGCTGCATGTAGCGATAGAAGAAGGTGAGCAGGAGCGTGCGGATGTGGGCCCCATCCACATCGGCATCTGTCATTAAAATAATTTTATTATACCTCAAGCCCTCCAGATTAAACTGATCCCCGATCCCCGTCCCCAGGGCGGAGATGAGGGCCTGGATTTCCTTGCTGGAGAGGACTTTGTTGATGCTGGCCCGTTCGGTGTTGAGGATTTTGCCCCGCAGGGGCAGAATGGCCTGGAAGTGACGGTCGCGGCCCTGCTTGGCGCTCCCGCCAGCGCTATCCCCCTCCACGATGAACAACTCCGTCCGCTTGGGGTCCCGCTCCGAGCAATCGGCCAGTTTCCCCGGCAGGGTGGTGCTTTCCAGGACGGACTTGCGGATGACGAGGTCCCGGGCCTGGCGGGCCGCCGCCCGCGCGCGGGAGGAGGTCAGGCACTTCTCCACAATCCGCCGGGCCGACGCCGAATCCCGCTCCAGAAACTCCATAAACGCCTCAGCGACCACCGACTCCACAATGCCCTTCACCTCGGCGTTCATCAGTTTGACCTTCGTCTGGGACTCAAACTGGGGGTCGGGGTGCTTGACGCTGACGACGGCGGTCAGTCCCTCCCGGACGTCGTCGCCGGAGAAGTTGGGGTCCTTCTCCTTCAGCAGTCCCGCCTTTCGGGCGTAGTCGTTGATGGTCCGGGTGAGGGCCGCCCGGAGCCCCGTCAGATGGGTGCCGCCGTCCACCGTGTGGATGGTGTTGGCGAAGGGGTAGACGGATTCGGTGTAGGAGTCGGTGTACTGGATGGCGACCTCCACCCCGACCCCGTCCACCTCTTTCTCCACGTAGACGGGCGGATGCAGGGGTTCGCGGTTGCGGTTCAGGTAACGGACGAACGACAGGACGCCGCCCTCAAAGTAGAACGTCATCCGGCGGGGGAAGTCGGCGGGCCGTTCGTCTATCAGCCGGATGGTGACCCCCCGGGTGACGAAAGCCATTTCGCGCATCCGCTGGGTCAGGACGTCAAACTGATAATCCATATCCTTGAAGATGGTGGGGTCAAAGCGGAAAGTGACGGTGGTACCCCGCCGGTCGGTCTTGCCCAGGGTTTCCACCGGGGTGACCGGGACGCCTCGCTCGTATCGCTGACGGTAACGGAGACCATCCCGGGGGTTATCCACCACGACCTCCAGCCATTCGGAGAGGGCATTGACGGCGGAGACGCCGACGCCGTGGAGGCCGCCGGAGACCTTGTAGCCCCGACCGCCGAACTTGGCCCCCGCGTGGAGGGTGGTCATGACCAGTTGCAGGGTGGAGATTTTCTTTTCGGGATGGGGTTCGGTGGGGATGCCCCGCCCGTTGTCCCGGACGGTGATGCTCTGGTCTTTGTGGATGATGACCTCAATCTCATCGCAGGCGCCGGCCAGCGCTTCGTCAATGGAATTGTGGCAGACGACAGGCCCCCACCCGGCCACGAAATTCTCGCCTCCCGGCACCGAAACGTCGTACACCCACTCGTGCGGATAGTTCTCCAACTCCTCAATCCGCACCACTTTTAAGAGGCCCAGGTCTCCGTTGAGAAATTCCGCCCCTTGTCCTTGCAATGTCAGCCGACCCTGCTGTAGCAGGCGGTTCATTTTGGGTCGCGAAAGGCCTATCTGGCCTCGCCGGTGTGCGGAGCGGGTCATGGAGTCGGAACAGGTCTCCACAATTGCGTCGTAGGGAATACGGTGCACATAGGAGGCTTTATCGTTCCAGTAGAAATCCGTTTGCCAGCAGTCGGATTGGCTGGTGAAGAAGTAGGTACGCTCGCGGTCCTTGTAACGGAGCGTCACCCGGTGCTTCCGGGATGGTTTCCGAGGGATAGGTCTCACCGACCCCGTCTTTCCCAACGAGGCCAGCAGATATTGAAGCCCGGACGCCAGTTCTCTGCTGGCTGTGTTGAAAACGTATTTCCCCCGGTCAAAGCCATCCGGGGCAGTGCCGTCCAGGAGATGGCGGACGAATCGGGCGGATGGGTATCCATCCCCAGCCAGGTAGGCGATGAAGTAGCGTTCGCGCAGATGAAGGGGGAGATTGAAAATCAGATCGGGAACGCGCTTAGAGCCGCTATCCGAGCCGGTGCCTAAAACGTCCTCAAAGAGTACGGCGATGATCTCAGGGCCAATCTTGACCGTACTGGCCGAGGCGTGAACGGATATGGGACGGGCCTCGTATCCAAAGGCCTCTTGAATCCGTCGTATCGCGTAGTCCATTAACTCCGGTTCGTGCGCGCCAAAGGAAAACACAATGGCCCGATACCCATTGGAATGCACCACACACCCCTCGGCGGCATACAGGCCCAGCAGTTCCACGAGGGCCTGGCTGACCGGCAACCGGGCGGGGAGTTTGCCGTACTTCGTTCCAATCTCTGCATCCTTGAAGGATGCAACGAGGTCGGCCGGCAAACGGCGCAGCAAATTGAAGGGCAGATAGTCGTAAGAGAGATAATCGTTCCACTGCGTCGGCCGTGTCAGGTAAGGCGAGAGCGCTGCCCGGACCTCATCGTTCAACATCGGGCGCACACCGTATAGATAAAATTTATCAGTAACCCGAGGGGGGAGGGCTAACAGTGAGTCCACCAGGTCAATTTGCCGGAGGTATTCCGGAGGTTCAACCCACGCGCGCGGCACAACGATGTAGTCGCCGGTCTGCAATTCATCGCCGCGCACCGGTACAACCTGACCCCCTCGGAGGGTAAAGAGCGAGTGGTAGGCTGTAATCTCAACCCAACGGCCGGTCGCCAGATGAACGCGGTAAATCGGGCTATTCACCCGGTGCCGGAAGAGCGCCGAGATCGGCCGGAAGGCCAGGCGATAGTCCTGGGGGGAGAAGGTCAGCGCCTTCAGGTCTGAAATGCCGCGCAGCACTTGCATGGACTCGCCGCTCTCCACCTTTTCCGCCTGGCGAGCCATATACTCATCCACCAGGGCGCCAATAGGCTTTAGACGAAGGCGGCCTCTCTCTAACACAACGATGGGCGTGTCGTAGGTCAGGCTGTTATCCACCACCTCGTAGACCAGGTGGTGCAGGCCGCGCAGGTCCGTCCCGCCGACGTACATCCCCGGCCGTCGGCGGACGGCCTCCAGCCCCTCCAGCACCTGGACATCTGCGGCTTCGTAGGTCAGGACCTCGTTCCCTTTTTTGGACATACTCTCCTCCTGTCATTTCATTTTACCACAGGTCACGGAAGAGGCCAAAATGAAGTACGCATCTTATCCGTTTTGTGGTATACTAACTCCCGAAGATGCTTTCAGGGGGGCGATTCGTGGATGTCGGGGAATCACCTTCGGAATGTCCTTCCAGGAGAGAGGAGGGGGCCGTGAACAAAATCCGGGTGCTGATCGTGGACGATCATCCCTTCTTTCGGGAAGGGTTGCGCCGCGTCATTGTGACAGAAGGGGACCTGGAGGTCGTCGGCGAAGCCTCGGATGGAGAGGAAGCGATAGAGTGGGTGGATCGCCTGCGGCCCGACGTCGTTGTGATGGATGTCAACCTGCCCCGGATCAACGGCCTGGAGGCCACGCGCCGGATCAAAGACGTCCATCCAGAGGTCGGCGTGGTGATCCTCACCGCCTATGACGATGAAGAGCAGGTCTATCATGCCGTCCGGGCGGGGGCGTCGGCCTATCATTCCAAAGACGTCACACCGCAAGAACTGGTGCGGACGATTCGCCATGTCCGCGCGGGCCGGTACGTGCTGCGCCAGGTGGTGTTGAGTACCGAGCAGGAATTGGGGCGGTGGCTGCGGGACCGGTACCGACAGTTCGGCGGCGACGTGCTGGCCGACGAGCGCCATCTGGCCCCCCTCTCCAGTCGGGAGATGGAAGTGTTGCGCCTGATGGTGGCCGGGATGAGCAATAAAGAAATCGCCTACCGCCTGGGCATCAGTCACCAGACCGTGAAGAACCATGTGACGGCGATTCTCAACAAACTGGGCGTCGCCGACCGGACTCAGGCCACCGTCTACGCGCTGCGACATGGGTGGATTCCACTGAGGTCTTCTGACCAGTGCCAGACGTAACGTCCTCTGTGGTTGCCATTGCCTTTCAACCTCTGGGGAAAAGGGGGACGGTCCCGGCGGGTGTTTCGGTACTGGAAGCGGCCCGGCGGCTGGGCGTGGGCCTCAGTGGAGTCTGCGGGGGGGCGGGGGTCTGCGGGACCTGCCGGGTAGTGGTTCCCCCGGAGTATCGGGACGCGCTCTCTCCCCTTTCGGACACGGAGCGGGAGCGGCTGGGTGGAGCGGAACGGGAGCAGGGGGTCCGGCTGGCCTGCCGGGCCCTCATCCGGAGGGCCCTGCAGGTCTTCGTCCCGCCGGAGTCCCTGACGGCCAGCCAGCGCACCCAGGTGGAGGGCCGCCAGACGCCGGTGCGGATAGACCCCGTCGTCGTCCCCGCCGACCTCTCTCTCCCTCCTCCCAGCCTTTCCGACCCGCGCAGCGACGCCGAGCGCATCCGGGACGGCCTGGGCCGCCCGGTCCGGGTAGACCTGGAGGTCCTGCGTCGTGCTCCTTTTCCCCTGCGGGAGTGGGGATGGGTCGCCCGGGCCGTCCTGCGCGGGGACGAAGTGGTCGCCCTCCTGCCCCCGGGTGCCCCGCTGATGGGGGTGGCCGTAGACCTGGGGACGACGAAACTGGCCGGGTATCTCCTGAATCTGGAGACGGGGGAGACCCTGGCCAGCGCCGGGGCCATGAACCCCCAACTGGCCTACGGGGAAGATGTGATGGCCCGCATCACGTACGCCCTGCAGGAGCCGGAGGGGGCGGAGCGCCTCCGGCAGGCGGCAGCGGACGGGTTATCTCAACTGGTGGCGGACCTCTGCAGCCGGGCCGGCGTTCAACCCGAGCAGGTGGTAGAAGCGGTGGTCGTGGGCAATACGGCCATGCACCACCTCTTCCTGGGACTCCCGGTCCGTCCCCTGGGGCTGGCCCCCTACGTCCCGGTGGAAAGTGCCCCCCTGGACGTCCGGGCCCGGGAGGTCGGCCTTCCCCTGGCCCCGGGGGCGATGGTTCACGTCCTGCCCAACGTCGCCGGATTCGTCGGCGCGGACCACGTAGCGGCGCTGCTGGCGACCCGGATGGATGAGGCAGACCGCCCGACGCTCCTGCTGGACATCGGTACCAATACCGAGATTGGCCTTTCCATTGGGGGGAACCTGTTTTCCTGTTCCGCCGCCTCCGGCCCGGCTTTTGAGGGCGCGCATGTCCGCTTCGGGATGCGCGCAGCGCCCGGAGCGGTGGAGCGGGTGCGCATCATTGAGGGGCGGGTGTACTGGGAGACGGTGGAGGGAGCCCCGCCCGTCGGTATCTGCGGTTCGGGGATTCTGGACGCGGTCGCCGAATTGCGGCAGGCAGGCTTCCTGAACGGGCGCGGCGGCTGGGCCGACCCGGAAGGCCGGGGCTCTTCTCCGGTCATCTCCACCGATAACGGCACGGAGTTTGTCCTGGTCCCGGCGGAGTTTTCCGGCCTGGGGCGCGCGATCACCATCAGCCGGAAGGACGTGGGGGAGATTCAACTGGCGAAGGCCGCCATTGCGGCGGGCTGGCAGATTCTGCTGGAGGAGGCGGGCATCCGGGAGTCCGACCTGGAGCGGGTGCTGGTCGCCGGCGCCTTCGGGACGTACATTGACATCGGGCATGCGGTGGCGATGGGGTTGCTTCCGCGCCTGCCCCTGGATCGGTTTGAGCAGGTGGGCAATGTGGCGGGGACAGGGGCGCGGATGGCGCTCCTTTCCCGCGCCGAACGGGAACGGGCGGCCCACCTGGCCCGGCGGGTCCGCTACGTGGAGTTGACGGTCCACCCCTCCTTCCGGGAGCGGTTCGCCCAGGCACTGCAACTGTAGCGCAACTCCTGTGGAATTGCGCCACGAGGAGATGGTCATGAGAAGGTTCATGAGATGGGTGCTGATTCTGGGATGGATACTGGCCTCCGTTGGCCCCGTCGCTGCCCAGGACGGGCGAACGGTCTACGTGCTCACGGTGGACGGCGCCATCACAGCGACCATCAATGACTACATCGCCCGGGGCATCCGGCTGGCGGAGCAGAATGAGGCCGAGGCGATGGTCATCCGGCTGAACACCCCCGGCGGGGATTTGTCCTCTACCACCCGCATTATGGAACGGCTGGAGAACGCCAAGGTGCCGGTGATTGTCTACGTTTGGCCGCGCGGGGGCATGGCCGCCTCCGCCGGAACGCTCATCCTCCTGGCGGGCCACGGGGCGGCGATGGCCCCCCGGACGACCATCGGCGCAGCCCATCCGGTGGTTTCCCCCGGCGCTGAGGAGGCCGTCAGTCCGGAAATGATGGAAAAGGTCGTCAACGTGATGGCCGAGCACGCCGCCCTCTTCGCCCAGCGGCGCGGCCAGGCGGCAGTGGACTGGGCCCAGCGGGCCATCCGGGAGAGCGCCACGGCCGGGCCCGAAGAGGCGCTGGAAATGGGGGTGATTGACCTCATTGCGGCCGATATGGACGAGTTGCTCCGGGGCTTTGACGGCCGCACCGTCACCCTGGGGGACGGTACGGAGGTGACGTTCCATACCGCCGGGGCGGCCCTCCAGGACGTCCCTCTTTCCCCGATAGAACGGTTGCTTCAGGTATTGATTAACCCCAACGTCGCCTTTATCTTGCTGACCATCGGCGTGCAGGCCATTCTGATAGAACTCTCCTCTCCGGGCGGGTGGGTCGCGGGCTTCGTCGGCGTCCTCTGTCTGGCCCTGGCCGCCTACGCGCTGGGCGTCCTTCCCTTCAACTGGCTCGGACTGGTGCTGATAGGTGCGGCGATTGTCCTCTTCATCCTGGACATCAATGCCCCGACGCACGGCGCGCTCACCGCAGCCGGGACGGTCACCTTCATCGCCGGCGCGATGATCCTGTTCAACGCGCCGCTTTCCCCCTACGGTCAGATTTCCCTGCCCCTGGTCATCGTCGTGGGAATCCTGACGGCGCTCTTCTTCGCCTTCGTCATCGCCAAGGCCCTGCAGGCCCAGAAACCCCGCTCCGTCACCGGACGGGAGGGACTGGTGGGGCGGACAGGAGTCGCCAAAAGCCGTTTAGACCCCGAGGGCTGGGTGCTGGCGGCAGGGGAACTCTGGCGGGCCATCTCCGAAGAGGGGACGGTGGAGGAAGGGGAAGAGGTAGAGGTGGTTCGGGTGGAGGGTTTCCGCCTGTATGTGCGTCGGCGCTGAACGTGCCTGGCACGTCCCGAAGCAAACCGCCTGGCCTGTATCGCAGGCAAACAGCCTACGCCACTATGGAACTGGACCCATCGGCCATTGACGCGCTGTTCTTTGACCTGGACGGCACCCTTCTGGACTCGGACGACGAGGGGGTGGAGGCGCTGGCCCGCTGGCTGGGCCGGCTGGGCGTTCGGGACGCCCGTCACCGGGCGCGCCGCATCGTGATGCGGATGGAGACGCCGGTCAACGCCCTGATGACGGCCCTGGATACGGTGGGTCTGGATACGCCCCTATTGGGCTTCTCGGAATGGCTGCGCCATCAGCGCCGCCGCACGACCCCTCGCTTTCGTATCGTCCCTGGTTCGGAGGAAGCGCTTCGTCTCCTGGCCCGCTCTTACCGGCTGGCCGTCGTCACGACGCGGGGCCGCAGAGATGCTCAGGCCTTTCTGGAAAGTTTCGGCCTCTCTGACCTCTTTGAGGCGGTGGTCACCCGGGAGTCTACCTGGCGGCTGAAGCCCCATGCGGCTCCCATTCGCTACGCGGCCGGGCGGCTGGACCTGCCGCCCCACCGCTGCGCGATGGTGGGCGATACCCCGGTGGATATGCGCGCGGCCCGTCAGGCCGGGGCGTGGGCCATCGGCGTCCTCTGCGGCTTCGGCGAGCGGGACGAACTGGAACGGGCCGGCGCCCACCTGATCGTCCCCTCTCCGGCGGACCTGCCCTCAGTGCTGTAGCGTAAGATTTATCTTGCGCCTCACCCAAAGACACGGAGACACAGAGAGGGGGCATTGCGTTTTCTTTGTGTTCTTTGTGTCTCTGTGTGAAGCGCCGCGCTACGCCGTCTCCAGGTACCGCTCCAACTCCCACGGGGTGACCTGGATGCGGTACTCCTCCCACTCTTTCCGCCGGGCCCGCAGCATGGTCTCCACAATCGCAGGGCCCAGTGCCTCCTGGATGACCTCGTCCCGCTCCAGTTCATCCAGCGCCTCCGCCAGCGTGCCGGGCAGGGTGCCGATGGAGCGCTCCCGCAGGGCCTGCTCGTCAAAATGATAGACGTCTTCGTTGACCGGCGGCGGCGGGGTCAGGCCCTTCTCTATCCCGTCCAGTCCGGCGGCCAGCATCGCCGCGAAGGCCAGGTAGGGGTTGGCGCTGGGGTCAGGGCAGCGCAGTTCAATCCGCGCCGCCTTCTCCCGTCCGGCCCGCACCGCCGGCACCCGGATGAGCGCGGAGCGGTTCAGATGGGCCCAGCAGATGTAGACGGGCGCCTCGTAGCCGGGAGTCAGCCGTTTGTAACTGTTCACCGTGGGGGCAACGACGGCCGCCAGTGCCCGCGCGTGGACCATCTGCCCGGCAATGAACTGATACGCCAGCCGGGAGAGATGATACGGGTCATCCGGGTCATAGAAGAGGTTGCGCCCGGACGGGTCGGAGAGGCTCTGGTGGGTGTGCATCCCGGAGCCGTTGATGCCGAAAATGGGCTTGGGCATAAAACTGGCATAGATGCCGTGGCTGGCGGCGATGGCCCGCACCGTATATTTGAAGGTGACGGCGTTATCGGCGCTGGTGAGGGCGTCGGCGTAGTGGAAGTCTATCTCGTGCTGACCGGTGGCGACCTCGTGGTGGCTCATCTCCACCTGGATGCCCAGGGCCAGGAGCATCAGGACGATTTCGCTGCGCACCTGCTGGGCCTCGTCCCGGGGGGAGAAGTCAAAGTAGCCGCCGACGTCGTGGGGGACGGGGCGGAGTGCGGCATCGCTGTTGCGCCGGAAGAGGAAGAACTCTATCTCCGGGCCGACGTTATAGATGTACCCCTTCTCGGCGGCCCGCTGGAGCATCCGCCGGAGCGTGGAACGGGGGTCGCTGGGCGAGGGCTTCCCGTCCGGGTCGTAGACGTCGCAGAAGATGCGGGCGCGCCGCCGCTCCGGTTCGCTCCACGGGAGCACCCGGTAGGTTGTTGGATCGGGCATCAACAGACGGTCGCTCTCGTAGATACGGGCGAAGCCCTCTATAGAGGAGCCGTCAAACCAGACGCCGTTCTCCAGCGCTTCCTCCAACTGGGTCACCGGGATGGTGACGCTTTTGACGGTGCCCAGGATGTCCGTGAATTGCAGGCTGACGAAGCGGACACCGTCCTCCCGTGCGCGGGCGATCAGTTCTTCGCGGGTCATCTCTCCTCCGTATTGCGTATTGCGTATTCCGTATTCCGTGCGACCTGCGACTTGCGACCTGCTACTCCACCACCCGGATGTGCAACTCCGCCAGTTGCTCCGGGTCCACCGGGGAGGGGGCGTTGGCCATCAGGTCCACTGCCTGGCCGGTCTTGGGGAAGGCCATAACCTCCCGGATGCTCTCCTCGCCGGCCAGGAGCATCACCAGCCGGTCAATGCCGGAGGCGATGCCGCCGTGGGGCGGGGTGCCGTACTCAAACGCCTCCAGCATATGGCCGAACCGCTCCCGGGCCTGCTCCACGTTCAGCCCGATGAGCCCGAAGATTTTCTCCTGGACGTCCCGTCGGTGAATCCGGATGGAGCCGCCCGCAATCTCTTCCCCGTTGCAGACCAGGTCGTACTGCTGGCCGCGCGCTGCACCGGGGTCGGTATCCAGGAGCGGCAGGTCCTCCGGCATCGGCGCAGTGAAGAGATGGTGGCTGGGGTCCCAGCGGTGCTCGTCCTCGTTCCACTCAAAGAGCGGAAAGTCTATCACCCAGCAGAAGGCCATCGCCTTGGGGTCGCGCAGGCCCAGTCGCCTGCCCAGTTCCAGCCGCAGTTCGGAGAGGGCGGCCGCCACCACCGGGGGCCGGTCCGCCACAAAGAGCAACAGGTCGCCGGGCCGGGCTTCCATCCGGGCGATGATGGCCTGGACCTGCTCCTCCGTCAGGAAACGGGCGAAGGAGGAGCGGGCCTCGCCCTCGGCGCCCAGGGCCAGCCAGGCAAGTCCCCCCGCCCCCTCCTTTTGAGCCAGCGCAGTCAGTTCGTCTATTTGACGGCGGCTGTATCCGGCGCAGCCGGGGGCACGGATGCCCTTCACCTGCCCGCCCGCCGCGACGGCCTGGGCAAAAATCCCGTAGCCGCTTCCGGCGACCAGGTCGGAAACGTCCACCAGTTCCATCCCGAAGCGGAGGTCGGGCTTATCGGTGCCGTAGCGGGCCATCGCCTCGGCATAGGAGAGGCGGGGGAACGGTTTGGTCAGCAGACGGCAGTCGGAGCATTCCTCCACGATGCCGATCATCAGTTCCTCTATGAGCGCCATAATGTCTTCCCGGGTGACGAAACTCATCTCCAGGTCCAGTTGGGTGAACTCCGGCTGCCGGTCGCCGCGCAGGTCCTCGTCCCGGAAGCAACGGGCGATCTGGAAGTATCGCTCAAACCCGGCCACCATCAGGAGTTGCTTCAGTTGCTGGGGGGATTGAGGCAGCGCGTAGAACTTGCCAGGGTGAATGCGGCTGGGGACCAGGTAGTCCCGGGCGCCCTCTGGCGTGCTCTTGAAGAGGATGGGGGTCTCAATCTCCAAGAAGCCGCGCGCGTCCAGGAAGTCCCGGATGTATTTGACGACGCGGTGGCGGAGGATGAGATTGCGCTGCATCCGGCGGCGCCGCAGGTCCAGGTAGCGGTACTTCAGCCGCAGCGTTTCGTCCACCGGGCTATCCTCAAAGATAGGGAAGGGGGGCGTCTTGGCCGGGTTGAGGATGACGATTTCGTCGGCCAGGACCTCAATCTCGCCGGTCTCCATGCGGGGGTTGACCCGTTCGGCGGGGCGGGGGCGGACGGTGCCGCGCACCTGGAGGACGTACTCCTGGCGGACACGGGCGGCCAGTTCATGGGCCTGGGGAGCGTGCGCAATGTCGGCGACGATCTGGACGATGCCGGAGCGGTCGCGCAGGTCCACGAAGATGAGGCCGCCGTGGTCTCGCTGGCGGTTAACCCACCCGGCCAGGGTGACGCTCTGGCCGACGTGGTGGGCGCGCAGTTCGCCGCAGGGATGGGTCTTGAGCATGGTACCTCCTGGGGATGGATGGTAGCGCAGGATTCTATCTTGCGCGATGATAAAGCGACAGGCCGCCCTCCTTGTGGGGGGCGGCCTGGCCGTGAGCAATCGGTTGATTCACCGCGCGGTAGCAACGGCTACCGCCCCTCGGGCGGGCCGGGCCGGCGGTTATTATCCACAACCATCGGACGGTACATCGGGTCCTCCATCGCTGATTATATCACCTTTTGGAAAAATGGCAAGCGGGCGCGCAGGCGACTCATCCCGGAGAACACACAGGCCGCAGTCCTGCCTCCCGCCTCCTGCCTCCTGCCTCCCGCCTCCTGCCTCCCGCATCCTGCCTCCCGCCTCCTGCCTCCCGCCTCCTGCCTCCCGCCTCCTGCCTCCTGCCTCCTGCCTCCTGCCTCCCGCCTCCTGCATCCTGCATCCTGCATCCTGCATCCTGCGTCCTGCCTCCTGCCTCCTGCCTCCTGCCTCCTGCGTCCTGCCTCCTGCCTCCCGCCTCCTGCCTCCTGCTTCCTGCCTCCTGCCTCCTGCCTCCTGCCTCCTGCCTCCTGCATCCTGCATCCTGCATCCTGCATCCTGCATCCTGCAGCCTGCCTCCCGCCTCCTGCCTCCTGCCTCCTGCCCCCTGCCTCCTGCCTCCCGCCTCCTGCCTCCCGCCTCCTGCG
>CALDFY010000048.1 GCA_937942115.1 uncultured Anaerolineae bacterium
CCATTGGGCGAAAAGCCCCTGGCTCCGATGCGAAGCCCCTTTCAGGGGCTTCCGGATAGCCCGTCAGGGCTTTGGTATCTGAGCCCGCCGCTTCAGCGGCGGGCGGAAGGGGGCATCCCAGCCATCAGGGTAGGTAGTTACGATTCCCATTAACCATCACTATTTCGGAGGATGTATCAAAATGTCCGAACAGAGAAGCAAATGGCAAAACTTTCTGGACGGCGTCAAAAGCGTCCTCTACGGCATGGCGGGGCACGACATGGCCCGCTTCGCCCTCAAGACGCGCGGGAGCATGGAGCACCTCTTCATCCTGGTCACCATGGGCGACCTGCTGGGCATCCCCATCCTGCCGCCCTACTACTCCCTGCGCCTGCTCCCCTACGTCGTCCCGCAGATCGCCACCTGGAAGCGCCGCATGCTCCGGGAGCGCGACCTGACCGACGCTCTGGCCTGACCCTTCCTATCTCCCTTGCCTACTTGTCTACTTGCCTACTTTTTCCCACACAGGAGGTTACCTTGTCCCTCGCAGAAGTCTTCCGACAACACCCGGAACGCCGCTACATCATGTTCGGCGGCAAGGGCGGACTGGGCAAAACCACCTTCTCCGCCGCCACCGCGTACTGGCTGGCCCAGCAGGGCTATAAAGTCCTGGTCTTCTCCGTAGACCCCCAGGCCTCCCTCTCCGACATCTTCCAGCAGGACATCTTCGGCAAGGGGGCCGTGGAGATTATCCCCGGGCTCTTCGCCCAGGAGATTGACGCCGACCGGCGTATCCGCGAGTACCAGGACGAAATCCGGCAGAAAATCCTGAATATGTACGGCCTGGAGAAGGTGCCGGACGAGATTGAGGACTACATCCAGGCTGCCGCCGCCGAGCCGGCCATGGAAGAGAGCGCCATCTTTGACCAGGTGGTGGACATCATCGTCAGCGGCGACTACGACTACTACATCTACGACCTGGTCCCCCTGGGCCACGCGCTCTACTACCTGAGCATGGCCAGCGTCTACGACCAGTGGATCGGGAAAATCACCAAACTCCGGGAGGAGATGCAGGAGTACGCCCAGGTCGCTGCGCTGATGCGCCGGGACGAGGAACTGGAGGAAGATAAAATCCTGGCCGAGTTGCAGGACATCCGCTACCGCATCAACACCTCCTCCAGCATCCTGACCGACAAGGAGAAGACGGCTTTCTTCTTCGTCCTGGTGCCCGAGGAGATGATTATCCTGGATACGGTCAAGGCCGCTGGACTCTTCGCCAAATTCCAGGTCCCCATTTCCGGCTACATCGTCAACCGGGTCATCCCGGCGGAACTGGAACAGCAGCAGATTCCGGAGTATCTGCGCCATCGCATCCAGATGCAGCGGAAGTACCTGGAGGAGATTCGCCAGCGCTTCGGCCATCAGGTGCTGGCCTACATCCCGGAATTTGAACGGGACATCACCGGCCTGGAGATGATCCAGCGGATGGCGGAGGCGATGTTTGGAGGTCCGAAATGATTGAGAAGCCCATGGTTCAATTCGTACAGGAGCATCCCAAACTGAAGTACGTCTTCTTCGGCGGCAAGGGTGGCGTGGGCAAGACGGTCATGGCCGGGACGGCCGCGCTCTGGTTTGCCCGGCAGGGCCGGCGCACCCTGCTGGCCTCCACCAACCCCGTCCACTCCCTCAGCGGGCTCCTGCGCCAGGACGTCTTCGGCAAACCGACCCCTGTGGAGGGCGTCCCCAACCTCTGGGCCTACGAGATTGACACCAAAGATACGATTGAGCGGTCTAAGCGGGAGATTCGGGAGAAGATTGAGTGGTTCCTCAAATACGCCGACATCCGGGTCAAGACCGACGAGTTCGTGGAGTCTGCCACCATGAACCCGGCCTTTGAAGAGTCGGCGATGTTTGAGAACATGATTGACATCATGTTTGAGGACAAGTACGAGGTCTACGTCTTTGACACCGCTCCCACAGCCAACGCCCGCCGTCTTCTGGGGATGTCCAGCGTCTACTCCATGTGGGTCAACAAAATGGTCCAGAGCCGCCAGGAGGCGATGACGCTGCGGGAACTCCTCTCCTACAGCAAAAAGAAGCAAGAGAAGGACCCGCTGATGGAGTACCTCCTGCGCTTCCGGGATCGGATGGCCCACGCGAAGAAGTTGCTGACGGACGCGGAGAAGACGGCCTTCTTCTTCGTCACCCTGCCAGAGGCCCTGCCCATCGCGGTCATCCGCCGCTTCATCAACTGGTTTGACGAGTTCGGCATCCCCGTGGGCGGCGTCGTGGTCAACATGTTGATTGACCCCCAGGCAGTGGGAGAAAATCCGCCGGAGTTCGTCCGCAACCGCATCGCCATGCAGGCGGAGTACATGGAGGAAATCCGGCGGCTCTTCCCCAACGTCCGCGCCCTGGTGCCCCTCTTTGAGACCGAAGTCCAGGGCGTCCCGATGCTGGAGCGCACCGCCGCCCACCTCTTCGCCGGATAATATTCAACTCCCGTTTCACATTTCACGCTTCACGTTTCACATTTCCCGTTTCACGTTTCAGGAACATGCATCCGTCTCTGCTCATCCTTCTGGTCGGCTTTCTGTATATCCTGGGCTTCAACCTGCTTTCTTACCTGCGCCACCAGGGCCTCTCCGCCCGGTTCATTCTGGAGGGGTTGCTCCTGACCGGTGCCGGAGCGGCCCTGGCCATGGCGATTCCCTTTCAACCCCTCGTCTTCCTCCTGTTCCTCTACCTGATCACGATGCGGGTGCGTATCCTGATAGACCTGGGCAACAGCGTGGCCGGCCGGGGACAGCCGGAGCGGGCCCTGTGGTTCTACGACCTGGCCCTCCGCCTGGGCGCGGACTCCTGGAGCCGGTGCGTGGCCCAGATCAATCGGGCCGCCGCCCTCATCCAGGCCGGGAAGCCCGAGGAAGCCTACGAGATTCTCCGATGCATCCTCACCGACCCGGAGGTGCAGTTGGGCGCCAAATACCAGTCCGCCGCCTGCTACAACCTGGGCCTGGCCTGCCGTCGGACCGGGCGGGAGGCGGAGGCCATCCAGCGGTTCAACGAGGCGATAGACGCGCTGCCTGGCTCCATCTACGCCTACGGCGCCCAGCAGGCGCTGAAGAAAGGCCGCGAAACCCAGGACAAAGAGTAGAGTAAAAAAAACCGCAAAGAAAGCCCAACCGTTGCGTCCTTTGCGTTCTCTGCAGTGAAACTACGTCCGATTTCCGAGGAGGCTCCGATGCGCATCCTGGAATCCGGAATGGGCGAACTGCTCCAGCCGATAGACCTGGACGAGTTTCGCGAGTGGAACCGGGAGAAAAAGGCCCACGGTCTGGTGGATAAACGGATGACCGAACAGGAGGCCATCTCCCGGTTCGTTTTTGACGGGTGCTACATCGGCACCGAACTCTACGGCACCGTCCGCGCGCCGATGAGCCTGGCGCGGGAGGTCGTCCGCCAGGGCAAGAAGGACCTGCGGGTAGCCGGGCAGGGGGTGCTGGAACTGGACCTCTGGCTGGGCGCCCACCTGGTCAAAACCCTGGACATCACCTACATCGGCCTGGAGGTCTACGGCACCTCCAACTGCCTGCGCCGCGAGGTAGAAAGCGGACGGGTGGAGAAAGTCGTGGAGTGGTCCAACGGCGGCATCACCTGGCGTTTTAAGGCCACCGCGATGGGCGTCCCCTTCATCCCGGTCCGCTCTATGCTGGGCACGGACACCCTGCGCTACAGCGCGGCCAAAGTGGCCGAGTGCCCCTTCACCGGGATGAAAGTCTGCCTGATCCCGGCCCTCATCCTGGACGTGGGCCTCATCCACGTCCACCGGGCCGACCGCTACGGCAACGCCCAAATTGAGGGCATCAGCGGCTTCGCCTTTGAACTGGCGCGCGCCTCTAAACGGCTCATCATCAGCGCCGAGGAGATTGTGGATACGGAGGAAATCCGCCGCTACCCCGAGCGCACCATCATCCCCTACTACCTGGTGGACGCGGTCGTCCACGCCCCCTTCGGCTCCTACCCCGGCGAAATGGTCTATATGTACGAACGGGACGAAGAGGCCATCCGCGAGTGGGTGGAAGCGTCCAAGACGGAAGAAGGGACCCAGGCGTACCTGAACAAGTACATCTACGGCGTCGCCAATCACCAGGAGTACCTGGAGTTGGTCGGCTGGGAGCGGCTGGAGCGCGTGAAGGCGGCAGTGGAGGGACGGTGATGAGTGCACCGAACTACAACCCCACCGAACTGATGATCTGTCTGGCGGCCCGCCAGATTCCGGACGGCGTGACCGCGTTTATCGGGACGGGCATCCCCATGCTGGCCGCGAGTCTGGCCCAGAAGATGCACGCGCCAAACCTGATCCCCGTCTTTGAATTCGGCGGGACGGGCGCCATCCTGAAGCGGCTGCCCCGCGCTGTGGGCGAGGGCCGCACCTTCTACCGGGGCCTGGTCGCTTCGGGCATCTGCGATACGATGGAGACGGCTGCGCGCGGCTTCATTGACTACGGCTTCCTGGGCGGCGCGCAGATTGACCCCTACGGGAACCTGAACTCCACCATCATCGGCCCCCGGCACCATCCGCCCAAAGTTCGCCTGCCCGGCTCCGGCGGCGCCAACGACGTCGGCTCCCTCTGCTGGCGGACCATCATCATCATCCGCCACGACAAACTCCGCTTCGTCCCCAAAGTGGACTTCATCACCACCCCCGGCTACCTGACCGGCCCAGGGGCGCGGGAGGCGGCGGGGCTCCCGCCGGGTACCGGCCCGTACCGCGTCGTCAGCACGCTGGCCCTGCTGGATTTTGACGAGGAGACCAAACGGATGCGATTGCTGGCGACGAACCCGGGGGTTACAGTGGAGCAGGTGATAGAGAACACCGGCTTTGAGTTGATCATCCCGCCGAACGTGGGGCAGAACGAGCCGCCCACCGAGGAGGAACTGCGCATCCTGCGGGAGGAAGTGGACCCGGAGCGGTTTTATATTTGATTGCGGGGCAACTTCTCTGGAGTTGCCCTGCTACACATCACACATAAAAGGAGATGCAGCCGTGATCTGCCCTCAGTGTGGAACCGAAAACCGTCCTGGTGCGCGCTTCTGCGCCCAATGCGGGGCGCCGCTCACCGCAGAGACGGTGGCCTGGAGTCCTTCCCCTGCTGAGCCCGCTTTCTCCGTTCCTCCTCCCCCACCTCCTCCTTCGCCCGTGATCCGTGCTCCCGGACCCGCCGCAGTGGAAAAGCGGTACCCCATCCTGCGAGTCCTCAGCGTCATCTACAAGGTCCTGGGCGGGATTGTCGCGGCGTTCACCATCCTGGGAGTCATCGGCTCCTGCATCGTTGGTATCGCCGGAGGCACTGCCTTAGGAGAACTGGAACGGGAACTCGGTACGCCACTACCTGGCATCGGGGGCATGCTTGGTGGAATCATCGCTGGTTTGATCATTCTCCTCTACGGTGGATTCGCCGCGCTCTTTCTCTACGCTTTTGGCGAACTCATCTCCCTTTTCATCTCAATGGAGGAGAACATCCGCTCGCTGGCTCAACGGTGAACATAGAGAGAGAATCGCGCCTCCGCCCGGCGATAAACCGCTGGGGGGAGTGAGGCCGTAAGGCGAAGCCCCCCAAGTGTACGCCCAACCCGTATCCGTAGGGGCAACCCTTGCAGTTGTCCCCTGTGGAGCAGGGG
The DNA here is from genome assembly GCA_937942115.1 of uncultured Anaerolineae bacterium. Taxonomy (GTDB): domain Bacteria; phylum Chloroflexota; class Anaerolineae; order B4-G1; family DUEL01; genus SpSt-77. Next base: position 5,665 of record CALDFY010000048.1, read on the forward strand.
CAAGCCCCGCCTCCGCCGTCGGCGCTGACTGAAACGCTTGGTGTGAGTTATGATCAGGCCCAGCCCAGCAAATCGGCAAAGGCCAGATCAGGGCGTCCCAACTGGCGGTTAAGCCAGATACAGAAATTGTGCAAAGCGATCTTGGCCGCCAGGCGGGTGAAAACGCC
>CALDFY010000049.1 GCA_937942115.1 uncultured Anaerolineae bacterium
CTTCTCAGGAGGTCGGCGAAGGCCGACCTTGTTGCGAACGAAGTGAAGGGACCCGGCCGAAGGCCCAAAGAGGCTGGCTTCAGTCAGCGCCCGAGGCGGCGACCCAACTGGCGCAGCCCCTTAAGTTAACGCATATGCCCCGACCCCCTCCCCTCTCCCGCTCGCCTTCGGCGGCGGGCGAGGGGAGGGGGTGGAATGGGGTTTTGAGGGCGGCGGCGAAGCCGCCGCCCTCAAAACCTCTGGTATCATTAGGGAGGGTCGGGAAAGCCGTCCCCTCTTCAGGGCCCAGAGCCCCCGGGGGAGATAGGCCCCGGCCCTTGCCCTCTTTAACAAACTGTGATGCGCTTCTTTTACCCCATCCGGCACCCCGGACGGGAGACGGCCTCTTCTCCCGGAAATCTCCCCCGCTTCTGGGGGAGAAGGGAGGGCAGGGGGGATGAGGGGCAAATTCTACCTCAGGCGATTGCCCAAATAATTTGTTAAACTGCAATCGCATCGGGCGAAGCGGGCTGGCAGCCCATTGCGGCCACAAGTTCTGGGTAGCCGCTGGAGGCGGCGAAGGGCCACGCCGAGGGCCACGGCCCGATGGCCTCGCCCCGAGGGCCGAGGGGGGCCTCCTCGCCCCGTGGGGCTCGCCCGAGGCGTCGTAGACCACGAGCGCAGCGGGGCGGCAATCTCCTTTCGGCCAGAGGGAAAGTTGCTTCGGGCGCTGCGCGCCCTACCCAGAAACATACAGGGCGTAGCGCAGGCTGTTCGCCTGCACTGACAGGCCTGGCGGCCTGCGCTACGCGCAGGCTGTTCGCCTGCGGATACAGGCCTGGCGGCCTGCGCTACAGGCCCGACGGCCTGCGCTGCGGTGGCGCAGGCTGTTAGCCTGCGGATACAGGCCTGGCGGCCTGCGCTGCGGTGGCGCAGGCTGTTCGCCTGCGGATACAGGCCTGGCGGCCTGCGCTACAGGCCTGGCGGCCTGCGCTCCGCAAGCCATTGCAGTTTCTGACCCGCCAGAATGCGCCCGCGCGACGGGGAACTGGCAATGACACGGTGGGCAGTTACCCTTTCGCCAGAAGGATCAGCGCGCAACCACATTCCCGCCGTGAGTTGGGTCTCTTTGGGCCCTCCGGCAGGCAAAAACGCAAGGCCAGCGCAGAATGTTCGCTATGGCAATTGAATTTCCAGTACAGCGGCGGCAAGAATGAGGGCGGCCTGGCCCTTCTTCGTATCTTTCTTTCTGAAGAGACCACCGCCGCCCCCTGCTTCAGCGACTTTGCTGCCCAGGAAAATCAACGACCGCTTGAACCCCTCCGCTTCCGACGCGTTCACCTTCCTCAAGACCTGCACCACTTCTTGCAGGCCCTCCACGATCCCCCGGGAATCGGCGCCAAAAGCGGGCCATATGCGTCCGAAATCCGCCGCCACAGAGCCGAAAACCTCCCGCGCGAGGTCGTTGCGATAAAGGTGGGCCTCGGCCAATTCCTTCGCCAGCGCCGCGACCTCCTGTTTCTGGACCTTACGGTCGGCACCGGCAACCATCAGGAAGAGCCATAGCGGGGCAAATTGGAGGGTCTCCCACTCCCTTGCGGTGAACTGCTGACGCATAGACATCGTTTCCTCCTTTCTGAGTTTGAGCCAATCGGTTAACGGTCAACCGGTTAACGAGAACGGCAAAATGGTCACTTACCACGCTACTGATGCGGATGGAGAGAACATCGCAAGGGAGCAGAGCACCCGCACTGTAGGGGGTAAATTGATTTTACCAGAAATAAGGGAACTTGCAAAAGGCAACGCGTGCTACCGAATCGCCCGCAGGAGAAGCACCCCCACCTGCGCGGCCTCGTCGGCGTTGGAGGTATGCTCCAGAAGGACAACCACCGCATAGCGGGGACTGCCCGCCGGGGCGACGCCCAGGAACCAGGCATGGGGCGGACGGCCCTCCCCGGCCACCGCCGTCCCCAGGTGGCCCGCAACGTCCGCTGAGAAGGGCTCCCACGCCGAGAGCAGGGCCTGTGCCGCGTCGGCGGGCAGAACTTCCCGGGGACCGCTGGAGATGTGCGGTTGCTGCCAGGCCCCATCCGGCCCCTGAACTCCCAGCACCCGGCGCGGCACGGGCATCACCCCGTTGTTCGCCAGCGTCGCGGCCACCAGGGCCATCCGTATGGGCGAGACGGTGAGGCTTCCCTGCCCGATGGCTTCCATCGCGGCATCTTCGGAGACGTGGGCGGTCACCGGGGGCGGAGTGGGCGTGACCGGCAACTCTCCGGTGGCGGCGGGCGGCGCGCCGCCCGCCGCCCGGCCCGTCTCCTCGGGTGCCGTCTCCGAGGGCAATCCCTCCGTCAGCCCCCAGCGACGAAAGCCCTCCCTCAGCCGGTCCGGCCCCAATTGTTCTCCCAGCGCGGCGAAGGGGCCCGGACAGGCCGCCCGCAGCGCGCCGATGATCCACTCGTCTGCCCGGACTTCTCCCCGGCATCCCACCCCCACCCCGTTCACGGAGAGAGTCGCCGTCAGGTCTGGCGCAGGGGTGTAGAGGGTCGTCAGGCCGTGCCGGAGGGCCTCCGCCAGGACAACCGTCTCCAGGGCCGCCCCAGGCTGGTAGGGCTGAAGGGCCCGGTTGAGCAAGGGGCCGCTCGGGTCCTCCCGCAGCCGGTCCCACTCCTCTTCCAGACGGTTCGGGTCAAAGGTCGGCGAGGAGGCCATGGCCAGCACCTCGCCGGTGGAGGCGTCCAGCAGCACCACCGCCCCCGTCCGTCCCGCCAGAGCGTGCTGGGCCAGCCGCTGGAGCATCGTGTCCAGCGTCAGGCGGACGTCCCGGCTCCGGGGGGGACGGTGGAGGAGGTTCGCCCAGGCCGTCTCCCAGAAGGAGCGGCCCGCCTCGCCGCGCAGGACCCCGTCAAAAGCGGCCTCTATCCCCCCTGTCCCGTGGCGCAGGCTGGCGTAGCCGACGACCGGCGCCGCCGCCGGTTCCGGGTAGGTGCGGGTGACCCGTCCGTCCGGGCCCACCGTCACCCCGGCCAGCAGGTTGTCGTTGCGGTCCAGAATCCGGCCCCGGACGATGCGTTGTTCGTACTCCACCCGTCGGGGGTTATCCTCCCGCGCCACCAGCCAGCCGGCGCGGACGACCGACCAGTAGCCGCAGGCCAGGGCCAGGACCCCCAGGGCCAACCCCAGCCCCAGGGCCAGGCGGCCGATGGGCCGTACCCCCTCCCGGTCGCGGGGGGCGGAGGCCCCCCCGGCGGAGACGACCAGGAGCAGGCCGACGGCGATGAACGTCGTCAGCAGGGAGGAGCCGCCGTAGGAGAGGAAGGGGAGGGTCACCCCGGCAATGGGCACCAGTTTGGCGTTGGCGGCCATGATGATCCAGGCCTGGACACCCCAACCGGCGGTCAGTCCGGCGGCCAGGAATCGTTCAAAGGGACGGGGGGCGCGCAGGGCGGCCCGCAATCCCCGCGTCAGGAGGACGGCGTACAGGGCGATGAGGGCGACCGTCCCCAAGAGGCCAAATTCCTCGGCGACGGCGGCGAAGACGAAGTCGGTGTGGACGGCGGGGATGTAGGTGGGGCGGCCCAGGCCCAGGCCCTGGCCGAAAATCCCCCCGGCGCCGAAGGCCAGCAGACTCTGGACGACCTGGAAGGCCCGGTCGGCGGCGTCCGGCCAGGGGGAGAGCCATATCTGAATCCGCAAGGCCACCCGGTCGGAGCCGGTGTATCCGATGACCCCGGCCAGGAGGAAGAGGGCCAGTCCCACGACCGGATACCCCCACTGGCCTGTCGCCAGGTAGAGCATAGCCAGGAAGGTCAGGAAGAGGAGCATGGCAGCGCCCAGGTCCTGCTGCGCGGCCAGGAGGAGGACGGTCAGGCCGAACATGACCAGCAGCGGGCCGATGTAGGCCAGGGGCGGGAGGGTCAGACGGCCGAGCCGGTGCCCCGTCACCTTGAGCAGTTCCCGCCGCTCGGCCAGGTAGGAGGCCATGAAGACGACGAGGAGGAGTTTGAGGGGTTCGGAGGGCTGGAAGTAGGCGCCGCCGATGCCCAACCAGAGACGGGGGCCGGCGCCGCCCGGGTTGACGCCCAGGACGAGGGTAGCGGCCAGGAGGAGCAGGCCGGCGAAGAGCCAGGTGTAGCGGTAACGGCGCAGCCAGCGCAGGGGGACGGGGTCCCGCGCGCCGGCCTGGACGACGGCGATCAGGGCCAGGGTGGAGAGGAGGAGCCATGTTGCCTGGCGGGGCAGGAAGTTCGGCGCCAGACGGGCCACCATGAGGAGCCCCCAGCCGGTCAGGAAGGCGACGGTGGGAAGGATGAGGGGGTCGCGGTGGGGCAACCGGCGGGAGAGGGTGGCGTGGGCGGCGGCGAAGGCGAGGGCGCAGGAGAGGAGCAGGCCGGCGGCCCGCGCCAGGCCCAGGGCAGGGGAGGCCAGCAGGAGGGTCGCGGTGCCCGTCACGACGAAGAGAAAGGCCAGCAGGAGGAGCCGCCGCTCCCGCCGGACGACGAAGGGTGGGTAGGGTTCGGTGGGTCCCAGCATGGGAGAATCGGAGAATCAAGAGAATCGGAGAATCAAGAGAATCAAGAGAATCAGAGAATCAGAGAATCAGAGAATCAGGAATTGGAGAATCGGTGTGAGGGGATTATAGCATGTTTGGGGTGGGGGACAAGAGGGGCATTACCCCTCCCCCGCCGCCTTCACCCAACCCCGGCCCCCACAGGCGTTCACTTCAGGTTGGATTCGGCTCTCCGCTTCCCGCCGCCCCGGGCGCCGATGGGAAACCGGCCTCCCCTGGGGGCAACCGCGAGGGTTGCCCCTACGCTTTGCGCCAGGCGTCAACCTTCGTTGACGCCGCTGAGAAGGGCGGTGCAGGCCGCCCTAGCTGCGAACGGAGGGAGCAACCCGGCCGCAGGCCCAGGGAGGCCGACTTGCAGTCAGCGCCGATGGGAAATCGGCCTCCCCTGGGGGCAACCGCGCGGGTTGCCCCTACGCTTCGCGCCGGGCGTCAACCTGCGTTGACGCTTTCCGAAAGGACGGCGCAGGCCGTCCTCCGGCCGGAGGCCCAGGGAGGCCGACCTTCGGTCGGCGCCGATGGGAAATCGGCCTCCCCTGGGGGCAACTGCGAGGGTTGCCCCTACGCTTCGCGCCAGGCGTCAACCTTCGTTGACGCTTCTCAGAATGCCTCTGTGAGAGTGTAGGACAACTGCTTGCAGTTGTTCTACACCAATCAGTCCCCAGGGTGCTAACCTGAGCGACCCTTAAATTGATGCGCATGGGGCGACCCTTGCGGTTGCCCCTTGCGGTCGCCCCGGCGGGGGCAGGGGCGTGGAGGGGCGACCCTTGCGGTCGCCCCGGCAGGGGCAGGGGCAAGCCCTGCCCCTACCGGCGTCTCGCCGGGCCTCCGGCCGGGCTGCTTCCCCTCGTTCGCCACAAGGACGGCCTGCGCCGTCCTCCCTGCGTTCATCGCGTTCATCTGCGTCCGATTCTCAATCGGCGTCCGATTCTTCCTCCTCCTCTTCCTCGGCGGAGGGGAGGGCCGGTTGGGCGCCGCTGAGATAAGCCCGGACTTTTTCTCGGGCCTCCTCAAAGAGTTGGATGAGTTCTTCATCCGAGCCTTTGAAGCCTGCGATAGTGCGGCGGGCGCAGGTACAGCAGCCCAGGGAGGCCCGGTAACTGTCCATATTGCAGGTCAGACAACTGCCCAGTTGAATCATCAGCAGGGAGAAGCCCAGAACGTCCTCGTGGTCGTCGGGGAGTTGGGAGAGGTGGTCAATGAATCGGGCCCATTGCTCACCGCGCAGGTTGCGCAGGGGGGGAATGCAACGCGGGGGGAAGAGGATTTCGCTATCGGGATACATCTATGCCTCGTGGGATCTCAGGATTCGCGGAAGCGGGTTTCCAGTTGTTCCAGCAACTCGGCGGCCTCCACCAGTTTGTCCAGCGGGTTCTGGTCGCCGACGAAATACCGGTAATCGCAGGGCATCACATCCAGCGTGGCGACCAGTTGCTCAAATCGCTCCCGGATGGTCCGGTCGCTGGCGCCGTAGAGGGCGGCGATGTCCCGCAGGCTGACTTTGCGCAGGTTGACCTTGCGGACGGTGTAATCCAGCGCGGCGGCCCAGGCCTCCGGCTTCCGGGTATTCAGGGGCTCCCGGCCCAGGGCAATGCGGTATTCCAGCCACATCTGCATTGCGGCTCCGATTTCGTCCATCGGCATCCCGCTGTTGGTCATCTTCTCGGTCAGGATCGTTTCTACCTCATCCAGACCGCGCGCGAAGAGGCGCTCAAACCGCTCGGCGACAGGCGAGTCGGGCTCCAAGCGCAGGAACTCCGCCAGGGCCCGCAGGGCCTGGTCAAAATCCCCGGCCCGGGAGAAGGCCCGGGCCAGGTTGAGGTGATATTCGGCCCGCTCGGGAGCGAGACGGATCGCGGCCTGGAACCGCTCCACTGCTCGCTCTATGTCCCAATCCGCGTAGGCCTGGAGGCCTTCCTGGTTGTATGCTTCAGCCCGGTCGGTGGTGCTTTTGGTTGCCGGCATCGCTGGTCCTCTGGATGGTCACGACGAATGGCGCGTTCCCAAACGGCGGCCCGCGCAGGACGCCGTCTGCTGCGTGGGATAAATTATAGCACATCTGGGGCGGAGAGGCAAAGGGGATGGCGGAACGCAGATCAACGCAGATGAACACAGTAAAAAATCCGCGTTTCATCTGCGGGAATCGGCGTCCGATTCCCGATAGTGGGGGGCAAAATCCAGCAGAACGACCCGGGTGCCGTCCACGGAGAGAACGCGCAGAGGGGTCTCGTAGGTCTGGGTTAATTTCTCGGTGGTGAGGACGTCGGCGACCGGGCCCTGGTGGAGGATACGCCCGGCCCGCACCAGGATGCAGGTATCCGCCACCGCCAGGGCCGTATCGGGGTCGTGAGTAGTGAACAGGATGGTGGTTCCCTGCGCCGCCAGGCCGCGCAGGAGGCTCAGGATGCGCCGTTTGTTGGCCAGGTCCAGGTGGGCCGTTGGCTCGTCCAAGAGCAGGATGGGCGTCTCCTGGGCGACGGCGCGGGCGATGAGGACCAACTGGTGCTCCCCACCGCTCAGAGCGGAGACGCGCCGGTCGGCCAGGTCGTCAATCCCCAGTTGCTCCAGGGCCCGTCGGGCGGCCCGAACGTCCTCCGGACCGGGCATCCGCAGGAAGTCCAGGTGCGGGGTCCGGCCCAGGAGGACGTACTCCAGGACGCGGAAGTCAAAGGGGATGTGCTCCCGCTGGGGAACCAGGGCAATCTGGCGGCTCAGGCTCTGGCGGGAGTGGGCGGTCAAAGGACGCCCGCCGACCCGAATTTCTCCCCGTCGGGGAAGGTACAGCCCCAGGATCAGGTGCAGGAGGGTGCTCTTCCCGGCGCCGTTCGGCCCCAGGACGGCATTGACGGTCCCCGGATACGCTTCCAGGGAGATGTCCTGAAGGACGTCGTGCGCGCCGTTGTAGGAAAACCAGACGTTGTGCAGGGAGAGGATGGGATGATGGTCGGCCATGAGATTCCCCTCTATTTCACCCCGAATCGGGTCAGGATGACCAGAAAGGCGGCCGCGCCGAAGAGGGAGGTGAGGATGCCCAGGGGGACCTCTCCGGCGCTGACGGTGCGGGCCAGGTCGTCGCAGAGGAGGACGAAGAGGCCGCCCAGGAGCAGGGAGGTCGGCAGCGCCTGACGGGCATCCGCGCCGACCAGCCGCCGGGCCAGGTGGGGGACGATGAGCCCCACCCAGCCCACGGTCCCCGCCAGGGAGACGACGGCGGCTGTCGCCCCGACGGCGGCCAGGAGGAGGACTAACCGCTCCCGGCCCGGCGCCGCGCCCAGCGAGAAGGCCGTCTCCTCCTCCAGCGAGAGCACGTTCAGCCGCCAGCGGGCCAGGAAGAGCACCGTCAGCGAGAGCGCGGTCAGCGGCAGGATGGGCAGGAAGTTCCCCCAGCGGGTACTCCAGAGCCCGCCCAGCAGCCAGAAGGTGATCTCCGGCAACTGGGTCAGCGGGTCCGCCAGGTACTTGAGCATGCCGACCCCGGCGGAGAAGAGGGCCGAGACGGCGATCCCGGCCAGGACCATGCGCAGAATCCAACCGCCGTAGCGGAGCCGTTCGGCCAGGAAGTAGGTCAGCCAGAGGCCCAGGAGGGCGAAAACGGCAGCGCCGGCCTGGACAGTCAGGGCAGAGCGGCTCAGATACAGGATAGAGAGGGCCGCGCCGAAGGCGGCCCCCTGGGAGACGCCCAAGAAGCCCGGCTCCACCAGCGGGTTGCGGAAGAGCATCTGGAGCGTCAGCCCGCTGGCGGAGAGGGCGGCCCCGACCAGGACCGCCGCCGCGATCCTCGGCATCCGGAGATTCCAGACCAGTTGGGCCGCCAGCGGGTCGGTCTGCAGACGGTCCGGCGATAACCACCCCGGCCGGGGGTAACGCCCGAAAAAGACGGAGAGGACCGCCGCAACCAGAAGCGCCAGCAGGAGGAGGAAGAAACCGGTCCGGGCGGAGCGCCAGGTCACGGGAGCGACCCCTTGAGAAGCGGCCGCAACCGGCCCTCTATGGCCGCGTCGTCCAGGCGGTAGAGGGTCCGGTAGAACCGGGTGAACTCCTGGAGGATGTCCAGGTCGGCGAAGCGGTCCGGGTGGATGTGGGCCGCCAGCCACTGCAGGCCCAGAATCCAGCGGGTGTCCGGCTGGTCCCAACTGTAGGTGTCTTTGGGGAAGGCGAAGACCTGCCCGTCCCGCACTGCCTTCAGATTCCGGGCGACGGGGTCGGCCTGGAGCCGCTCCACTGCCTCTCGCGGGTCGCCGAAATAGTCAATCACATAGACCTGGTCGGGGTCCCAGGCCGCGATCTGCTCCAGCGTGACCACCGTCCACCCGCTCCCCTGGACGTCCAGCCAGGCCGGGCGCCCGCCGGCCATACCGACCAGTCGGGTCTGCATCCAGGCAGCGGGCGGGACAGAGAAGGCTGTCTCGCCGCCTTTGGCGGAGTGCTGGAGGACCAGCACCCGGGGTTTCCCCTCGTCGGGGATGTCGGCGACCCGTCCCCGGACCCGTTCCATTCGCTCCTGATAGAACGCGACCACCTCTTCGGCCCGCGCCGGGTTGCCCAGGAGTTGGCCCAGGGCGCGGAGTTCGGTAAAGTACTGCTCCGGCGTCTCCAGGGAGACGTAGAAGACGGGGATGCCCAGGGCTTCTACGGGCGCGCCCAGTTTCTCGCGCATGTAACTTTTCAGGAGGACGAGGTCGGGCCCGGCGGCAGCGATCTGTTCCGGCCCGGTCTCAGAGCCCAGCGTCGCTTTGGCGGCCGCGTTCGGGTCCACGATGGGCAGGAAGTCTCCGCCCTGCCCGGTGGAGCCGACGGCGGCCAGCCGCTGCGGGCCCTCCGGGAAGAGATAGAGCGCGTCCACAATCATGATGGTCGCCTTGCCCGCGACGACGATGCGTTGAGGCGGCGCGGCCAGGGTCACCTCCCGACCCAGCGCGTCGGTCACGCTCAGGGGCGATGGGGTGGGGGAGGGCATCCCCCGGGCGCAGCCGCCCAATACCAATAAAAGAAGGGCAAAGAGTGCAACTGCGGTTCGCCTCAGCATCGGTTCCTCCTTTGCAGTCAGTGGTCTATGGTCAGTGGTCTATGGTCTGTGGTTAGGCTCTCCACCCATTCCAGCGCGGCCCGGGTCTGACGGCGGCGCAGGTCCAGCACCAGGTGGTAGAAGGCAGCGGGGTCGGTACGGGCGTACTGCGCTTCCAGTTGAGTCAGACGGGCCGAGAGGAGCGCCCGCTGGGCTTCCACCAGTTCCGTCCACCCCTCCAGGCCCAGGGCGCGGAGAAAGTAGAGTTTGGCGAGGAATTCCGCCCGGATGTCCCGCACGGCGGGCACGGGGCGGCGGACCCAGGCCAGGAAATCCTCCTGTCCGGCGGGGGTGATGGTGTAGACCTTGCGCGGGGGACGGTCGGCCTGAGGGACGAGGGTAGATTGGACCCGTCCCTCTCGTTCCAGGTCCCGCAGCGCGTTGTAGAGGTGGCCCATGCCGATATGCCAGATGGGGCCCAGTTCTTGCGCAACGCGGTGGTGAAGGTCGTATCCGTGCGCAGGGCCAGACATCAGGAAGCCCAGGGCGATTTTATCCAGGGGCAGGGATGGGCGAAGGGAGTTGCTCATTTCCTGAATACTCACAAAATGAATAACCGAGCCGATTATACACCGATGAGGGGAATTGTCAAGGTAACGCCCGAGGCTGGGGTGCCCATTTCCGCCTGCCGCTATTGTGGCTTAACGTAACTACCTACCCTGATGGCTGGGATGCCCCCTTCCGCCCGCCGCTGAAGCGGCAGGCTCAGATATCAAAGCCCTGACGGGCTATCCGGAAGCCCCCGAAGGGGGGCTTCGCATCTGAGCCAGGGGCTTTTAGGCCCAATGGGGCGCACATTTGCCCCCATCCCCCTTTATCCCCCCTCCCCCATCGCTGCGCTTGGGGGAGGGGGGAAGGGGAGGGGTGAGGCCAGCGCGCCGAAAAAGTGAGTGCCATTGGGCTTTTAGCCCCTGGCGTAGGTAGTTACGATATTTCCCGATAGGCCTCCAGAGTACGGCGGGCCGTCTGCTCCCAGGAAAACCGACCCGCCTGATCCAGTGCCCGCCGACGCATCTCGGCGTGGAACGCC
>CALDFY010000050.1 GCA_937942115.1 uncultured Anaerolineae bacterium
GCGCCTGGAGTGGGTGGCCCGCTGGGCCGGTCTGACGGAGGAGGAGACCGCCGTCCTGCAGGGCGAGGCAGGCCTCTCCGCCGAAGGGGCCGACCGGATGATTGAGAACGTCGTCGGCCGGTACGCCCTGCCCCTGGGGGTCGCCCTCAACTTCCAGGTCAACGGGCGGGATGTGCTGGTGCCGATGGTCATAGAGGAGCCGTCGGTGGTGGCCGGGGCGTCCTACGCGGCCCGGCTGGCCCGCGAGGGCGGCGGCTTCCGCGCCGGCACCACCCCGCCGGAGATGATCGGCCAGATTCAGGTGCTGGACGTCCCCGACGTGGCCTCGGCGGCCGCCGCGCTGGTGACGGAACGGGACCGGCTTCTGGCCGCCGCCAGCGAGGTGGACCCGGTCCTCCAGAAACTGGGCGGCGGCCCCCGCGACCTCATCGTCCGGGTGCTCCCGGAGACGCCAGCAGGCCCTATGCTGGTGGTCCATCTCATCTACGACGTCCGGGACGCGATGGGGGCCAACGCGGTCAACACGGCCTGTGAGCGGCTGGCCCCGCGGGTGGCCGAAATCACCGGTGGACGGGTCGGGCTGCGCATCCTCTCCAATCTGGCCGACCGGCGGCTGGCCTGGGCGGAGTGCGCCATCCCCGCCGCCGCGCTGGCCTTTGACGGTTTCACCGGAGAGCAGGTCGCGCGGGGGGTGGTGGAGGCCTGGGCGTTCGCCGCCGCCGACCCGTATCGGGCCGCGACCCACAACAAGGGCATCCTCAACGGCATAGACGCGGTGGCGCTGGCTACCGGGCAGGACTGGCGGGCGGTAGAGGCCGGGGCCCACGCCTACGCCGCCCGCTCCGGCCGCTACACCAGTCTCTCCACCTGGGGGCTGGACGAAGCGGGCAACCTGGTGGGCCGACTGGAACTCCCGCTGGCCGTGGGGACGGTGGGCGGGGCCACCCGCGCCCACCCGACAGCGCGCGTCGCCCTGAAAATCCTGGGGGTCCAGTCCGCCCGGGAACTGGCAGAAGTGATGGCCGCTGTCGGGCTGGCTCAGAACCTGGCCGCCCTGCGCGCCCTGGCGACGGAGGGCATCCAGAAAGGCCACATGGCCCTCCACGCCCGGCAGGTCGCCATCGCCGTCGGCGCCGTCGGGGAGGAGATAGAAGAGGTCGCCCGACGCATGGTCGCCGAGGGCGTCGTCCGCCCCGACCGGGCGGAGGAGTGGCTGGGGAGAATCAGGGGAATCGGAGAATCAGAAGAATCAGAGATTCTCTGATTCTTCTGATTCTCCGATTCTTGATTCCGACGATGGAGACCCGATTGTTGCGAACGGATAGAGAAGTTGGCATTATCGGCTACGGGGCCTATATCCCCCGCTACCGGCTTCCGGCGACGGAGGTCGCCAGAATCTGGACCGGCGGGGAGGGAGAGACACCCGTCACCGAGAAAGCGGTGGCGGGGCCGGATGAGGACGTGGTCACCATCTCCATAGAGGCGGCCCGCAACGCGCTGGCCCGGGCCGGGAACGTGGACCCCGCCCTCATCCGCGCCGTCTGGGTGGGGAGCGAATCCCACCCGTACGCGGTCAAGCCGACCTCCACGATCCTCGCCGAGGCCATCGGCGCCACCCCCTACGTCCAGGCCGGGGACTGGGAGTTCGCCTGCAAGGCCGGGACGGAGGCGCTGCAGGCCGCCATCGGCTTCGTCGGCTCCGGCATGGGCCGCTACGCGCTGGCCGTGGGCGCGGATACCGCCCAGGCCCGCCCCGGCGACGCGCTGGAATACACCGCCGCCTCCGGCGGCGCGGCCTATCTGGTCGGCCCGGCGGAGGAGGCGCTGGCTGTCGTGGAGGGGAGCCTTTCCTACGTGACGGACACGCCGGACTTCTGGCGGCGGGCCTACCAGCACTACCCGTCCCACGGCGGGCGGTTCACCGGCGAGCCGGCCTACTTCAAGCACATCGCCGAGGCGGCCCGCGCGCTCATGGAGGCGCTGGGGACAACCCCCGCCGACTACGACTACGCCGTCTTCCACCAGCCCAACGTCAAGTTTCCGCAGACCGTCGCCCGGCAACTGGGGTTCAAGCCGGAGCAGATTGGGGCCGGCCTGCTGGCAGACCGCATCGGCAACACCTACGCCGGCTCCTCGCTGATAGGGCTGACGGCGATTCTGGACGGGGCCCGGCCCGACCAGCGCATCCTGCTGGTCAGTTTCGGCTCCGGCGCCGGGTCGGACGCCATCTCGCTGCGGACGACGGAGGCGATTCGGGAGCGGCAGGGCCGCGCCCCCGCCACCCAGGACTACATCGCCCGCCGCACCGTCATTGACTACGGCCTCTACGTCCGCTTCCGGGGGAAGTTGCGGGTATGAGAGACGTCGCAGTGATCGGCATCGGTCAGACCAAAGTGGGGGAGCACTGGGAGAAGGACTTGCGCCATCTGGCGCTGGAGGCGCTCCAGGCGGCCATGCGGGACGCCGAAGTGGAGCGGGTGGACGCGCTCTACGTGGGGAATATGCTCAGCGGCGAACTGACCGGGCAGGAGCACCTGGGAGCGCTGGTGGCGGATTTCGCCGGCCTGCGGGGCGTGGAAGCGGTCAAGGTGGAGGCGGCCTGCGGGTCCGGCGCCGCCGCGCTCCGGCTGGGCTACGTCGCCGTGGCCGGCGGCCTGGCGGACGTCGTCCTGGCCGTGGGCGTGGAGAAGATGACGGACGCCACCGGCCCGGAGGCAACCTCGGCGCTGGCCATGGCCGCCGACGCCGACCACGAGGTGGCCCATGGCCTCACCTTCGTCGCCCTCAACGCACTGCTGATGCGCCGGTATATGTACGAGTACGGCTACAAGAAAGAGGACTTCGCGCCCTTCACGGTCAACGCACACGCCAACGGGATGAATAACCCGTACGCGATGTTCCACACGAAGGTGACGCCGGAGGCCTACGCGAAGGCCCGGATGATCGCCGACCCCATCAATCTGCTGGACTCGTCGCCGGTGGCGGACGGCGCGGCGGCGGTGGTGTTGGCGCCCGCCGACTGGGTGCGGGGGAGCGGGAAGCCCGTGGTCCGCATCGCCGCGTCGGCGGTGGCAACGGACGCGGTGGCCCTGCACGACCGGCGGGACCCACTGGCGTTAGAGGGGGCGGCCCTCTCAGCCTGGCGGGCCTACGGGCAGGCTGGCATTCGGCCGGAGGAGGTGGACCTCTTTGAACTTCACGACGCCTTCAGCATCATGGCCGCGCTGAGCCTGGAGGCGGCAGGGTTCGCCCGGCGCGGGGAGGGGGTCCGGCTGGCGCTGGACGGGGAGATTACCCTGCGGGGACGGATTCCGATTGCCACGATGGGCGGCCTGAAGGCGCGGGGGCATCCCGTCGGCGCGACGGGCGTCTATCAGGTGGTGGAGGTCGTCCAGCAACTGCGCGGCGAGGCCGGGGCCAACCAGGTCCCGGATGCGCGGGTCGGCATGGCCCAGAACATCGGCGGAAGCGGGGCGACGGTCATCACGCACATTCTGATCCGTGAAACGTGAAAAACGTGAGGAGAGCGTGAAAAACGTGAGGAGGTGGAGAATGGGTCTTCCCAGCAAGAATTGGCGGTTGCGGAATCAGCGGTACCGGCTGGTGGGGGAAATCTGCGAGAAGTGCGGGACGCCGATTTTCCCACCCCGGGACGTCTGCCCGGAGTGCGAGGGGCCGGCCCAGACCCCCTACGTCTTCAGCGGGCGGGGGGAGGTCTACTCCTACAGCACGGTCTATCACCCCCCGGCGGAGTTTGAGCGCTACGCGCCCTACACCGTCGCGCTGGTGCGGCTGGAGGAGGGGCCGATGCTCACGGCCCAGTTGACCGACGTGGCGCCGGAGGAAGTGTACATCGGCATGCCGGTGGAAATGGTCACCCGCCAGTTGCAAACGGAGGGCGACGAAGGGGTCATCGCCTACGGGTACAAGTTCCGGCCCCTGATCCGATAGTCACGGAACGGAGTGGAGTGCCGTTTTGGACGCCACTCCGCTTCGCTCCGTGGCTAACTACACGAACATCCGCTCGTAGTGAGGCACGGAACGGAGTGAAGCGCCGTTTTGGACGCCACTCCGCTTCGCTCCGTGGCTGACTACGAACATCCGCCCGTAGTGAGGCACGGAACGGAGTGGAGTGCCGTTTTGGACGCCACTCCGCTTCGCTTCGTGGCTAATACGAGCATCATTAGTGCCCGGCACGTCCGGTCAGCCCCTAATGACCATTCCGGTGGGGTCAATCTCCCTCAGCACGCGCCGCTCCTCCGGCGTGGGCGGTGCGCTCTCCGGCACATCGGCGGGGATGAGAATTTCAAACTCGCTGTGGGCCTGAATCTCCTCAACGGTCACCCCCGGATGGCGGCTGAGGAGCATCAGCCGTCGGGTTGCCTCGTCAAAGCCGTAGACGCCCAACTGGGTAATCACCCGATAAGGGCCGGTACCCTCCGGCAGACCGGCGGCCTCGCGCCCTCCGGGCCCGGTCAGGTAGCCGGGGGTGGTGATGAAGGGCAGTCGCTTCAGGAAACGGCGGCGGTCCTGGCGCATGATGATAATCGTCCGCCAGCAGAGGGAGCCGATGTCGTTGGCGCCGCCGCTGCCGGGCAACCGCACCTCCGGCCGCTCCCAGTCCCCGAAGACGGTGGTGTTGATGTTGCCGTAGGGGTCAATGGCCGCCGCGCCCAGGAAGCCGTAGTCCACATACCCGCTCTGCAGGGCACTCATCACGTCGTGCATGGAGGAGGCGCTGACGGCCCGGTAGAAGGTCCGGGAATCGCCTACGGAGATGGGGAGGACGGGCACCTGGGGGCCGATGCCGCCGGCCTCAAAGATGATGAGCAGGTGGGGGGCGTGGGTCCGTTGCGCCAGCATCGCGGCAATCATCGGCAGGCCCGTCCCCACGAAAACGGATTTGCCGTCCTCCAGAAGACGCGCGGCCACGCAGGCCAGGAGTTCGGTCGGCGTGTAGGGCGCCTCAGCCATCCCTCTCCTCCAGTCCCCCGATAGACTCCCGCAACTGCTCCACCCGTCTCAGCTCGTTCAGTTTCCGCACGCCCCCCACCCTCTCCAGATAGTCCTCAAAATCCCTCACCCCGAAGACGTAGCGGTCAAAGTAGGCCTTCGTCCCCTCTTCGGTTCGGGAAAGCGTCAGCCATTCCCGGATGTGTTCTTCGTCAAAATAGTACAGGTACGGCATCTGGGTCGGGTGCGCGCCGTAGGGGACTTCGCAGACGGCATCCACCAGGTAGAAGGGGATGACCGTCCGGTCAGGGTTGCGGCGGATCACGTCCTCATCCACGATTTCTTCGGTGGTGATGATGACCCGCCGGGCGGCCCGGGCCAGTTCAAAATCCTCCACCAGGATGCCGTCTATCTGGGCGTTGCCGTAGCGGTCGCAGCGGGGGACATGGAACATGGCGACGTCAGGGTAGGCGGCAGGGAGGAGACAGATGGGCTTGCCGCTCCAGGGGTCGCGGACGATTTTGGCGGAACTCTTCTCAAAGGTGTCGGTGCCCATCAGGATACGGGCGGGGATGAAGGGGAGGCCCATGGCGGCGGCCAGGAAGCGCCACTGGTAGCCAGCGTTGCTGATTTCGGCGACCACTTTGCACTTCCCGGTCTCCACGGCGCGCCGCCCGGCGGGGGAGAGGCCGCGTAGTTCGTGGCCGAAGGCGTAGGCGACTTCCACCCGGGAGACGCATCCGGCGCCGATGAGGATGTCTATATCGTGGACGGCGGTCTTCCCGGCCATGGTCAGGTTTCGCCGGCCCTGGCGGATGATTTCGTAGATGAGGGCCATGGGGATGCGGACGTGGCCGAAGCCGCCGCAGGCGATGAAGTCGCCGTCGTGGACGAATTTTGCCACCGCCTCGGCGACGGTCATCCGTTTATCTTTCAGTTCGCGGGATTTGTTTTCCCGTACCCAGCGACGATGCTCGTCGGGGTCGTGCCAGCCGACCAGTTCACCGTGGCCTTCCTGGAGGATTTCCATGTGTCAATATCAGCAGGATGCAGGATGCAGGATGCAAGATGCAGGATGCAGGATGCAGGATGCAGGAAGCAGGATGCGGGATGCAGGATGCGGGATGCAGGATGCAATAAGTTGGCAGTCCGGAGTCCGAAGTCTATCAGTTCAGGTTGTGCTTTCGGCCGGAGCGTGGGCGCTGCGACGATAGCCGGTGGCCGAAAGCAAACCTGCGCCAGGGGCTAAAAGCCCACCGGCACGAACTTTTTCCGTGGCGCAGGCTGTTCACCTGTGGTAAACGGACGGAAACGGCCTGCGTGCAGGAAATTGCGTGCACCCACGGGCCTGGCGGCCTGCGCTACGTCCTTCTAAATCCCAAATGGGAGCACCGTTGGGCTAACAGCCCTTGGATCAGATGCAAAGCCCCCGAAGAGGGCTTTCGGATAGGCCGTAGGGCTACGGACCGAGGTTGTCACTGCGGGCGAAGCGAAGCAGGGGCCTCGCCCCATCGGGCTTTGGTGCCCGAGCCTGCCGCTTCGGCGGCGGGCAGAGTCGGGCATCCCAACCACTGGGTAGGCGGCAAACCTACTGAGAGGTTCGTGGTGCGAGGTTCGGGAGGTGCGCTTTTCAGTCGGATCGTGGGCACTGCAACTCTCTTGTCCCTGCGCGGTCTGCAGCGCAGCAAATGCCTTTCAGTATCCTCACTCGGATCGTGGGCACTGCAACCCAGGGATGCGCTTCTGCTTTTGCTTGCAAATTGCTGCTTTCAGTATCCTCACTCGGATCGTGGGCACTGCAACTAATATTTACCGGATTGTTGATGTGGTTTTTTGCATTTTCTTTCAGTATCCTCACTCGGATCGTGGGCACTGCAACTCCAATGATCGCCCGCTGGCGGTCCACCACAACGGTCCTTTCAGTATCCTCACTCGGATCGTGGGCACTGCAACCCTTGGGGGGGTAGGGGTCGGCAACTTGGCCCAGTCTGCTTTCAGTATCCTCACTCGGATCGTGGGCACTGCAACCAGATCGGGGGACTGGAGAACC
>CALDFY010000051.1 GCA_937942115.1 uncultured Anaerolineae bacterium
GTTGACGCCCTTCTCAGGAGGTCGGCGAAGGCCGACCTTGTGGCGAACGAAGTGAAGGGACCCGGCCGAAGGCCCAAAGAGGCTGGCTTCAGTCAGCGCCCGAGGCGGCGACCCAACTGGCGCAGCCCCTTAAGTTAACGCCTATGGGGGTAGGGGGTGAGGTGAGGGCCGGAATGGGCATCCCCCGCTCCCCGAAAAACCTACACTTGTCAGAGGGGGGGCAAGAGGGGGATGAGGGGGCAAATTCCACCTCAGGCGACTGCCCAAATCATTTGTTAAACTGCAAAAGCGGCGGGCTTAAATCACAAAGCCCTGACTGGCTATCTGGAAGCCCCCAAAGGGGGCTTCGCAAATGAGCCAGGGGCCTTTAGCCCCTGGCATCGGTATTTGTCAATCCGCCCAAATGAGGTATACTGATCCCCACCTCACCCATCCGGAGGCAGAATGGCTCAGGTGTTTCTTTCCACCCATCCGCTGGTCCAGCACAAACTGGCACTCCTGCGGGACGAGCGCACCGACCCCAAAAAGTTCCGCGAACTGGTCCGAGAAATCTCCGTCCTCCTGGTCTACGAAGCGACAGCAGACCTCCAGACCGAACCGATCCTGGTTCAGACCCCTCTGGGGCGCGCGGAAGGGCGCCGTCTGCTGGAGAAAGTCGGACTGATTCCCATCCTGCGAGCGGGTCTGGTGATGGTAGAGGGGGCGTGGCAGATGCTGCCCGGGGCGGAAGTCTGGCACATCGGCCTCTCCCGGGACGAGCGGACCCTCCAGCCAGTGGAGTACTATTCCCGCCTCCCCGTCAGCCCGACGGTGGACGTCTGCCTGGTGCTGGACCCGATGCTGGCAACGGGCGGGTCAGCCGTAGCGGCCGTGGACATCCTGAAGCGGTGGGGCGCCCGCCGGATCAAGTTCGTCGGCATCATCGCGGCGTGGCCCGGCCTGAACCGCTTCACCCAGACCCACCCCGACGTCCCAGTCTACCTGGCGGCGGTGGACAATCATCTCAACGAGGCCGGATACATCGTCCCCGGCCTGGGCGACGCTGGAGACCGGATGTTTGGGACCGGGTGACGGATTCACACTTTCTTCACACCGTCTTCACAGAATCTTCGCCCCCGGGTCCGACAATGGGGGTATGCAGACCATCCTGGTTGTAGACGATGAACCGCAAATCCTGCGCCTGGTGCGGGCCTACCTGGAGGAGGCCGGATTCCGCGTCATCACCGCCTCCGACGGCGAACAGGCCCTCTACATCGCGCGCCACGAACAGCCCGACCTTATTGTCCTGGACATCCTGATGCCGAAAATGGACGGGCTGGAGTTCACCCGTCGCATCCGGCGGGAGCGGGACGTCCCCATCATCATGCTCACCGCCCGCGTGGAGGAGACGGACCGGATCGTGGGCCTGGAACTGGGGGCCGACGACTACGTCACCAAGCCCTTCAGTCCCCGGGAACTGGTGGCCCGGGTGCGCGCCGTCCTGCGCCGCGTCCAGGGGCCTGCCGCGCCGCCCCCCGTCCTCCAGTTCGGCCCTATTTCTCTGGACCGCGCCACCCATACAGTCACCGTCTCCGGGAAACCGGTGGACCTCACACCCACGGAATTCGGCCTTCTGGAGACGATGATGCGCGCCCCCGGACAGGTCTTCCGCCGTTCCGACCTGCTGGAGGCTGTCCAGGGCGTGGCGTTTGAGGGGTACGAGCGGACGGTGGACGCCCACATCAAAAACCTGCGACGCAAGATAGAGCCGGACCCTGCCCATCCCCGTTTCATCCTGACCGTCTGGGGAGTGGGGTATCGGCTGAACCCCGATATAGAGCATGCGTAGTCTGTTCTGGAAGGGAATGCTGGCCTTTCTGGCCGTCGTCCTGGTCGCCGTCGGCGTGGTGGCGATTCTGGTCGGCTGGACGACGGAGCAGGCGTTTCGCCGCTACGCACTGGCGCGGGGCGGCCCGTGGGAGCGGGTCTCGGTCGCGCTGGCCGAGTACTACGCCGTCTACGGCTCCTGGGACGGCCTGCAGGAAGCGCTCTCTGTCCTCCCCCGGGCCCAGATGATGCGTCGGGGGATGGCCCCTCCGGGAAGGATGGACTTCCGGGTAGCCGACGCGTCGGGTCGGATTGTCGCCGATACGCGCGGCGACCCGCGCGGGACCGCCAGCCGCCGGGCACTCCAGAGCGGGCTCCAGATACTGGTGAACGGGGAAGTAGTGGGCTACATTCTTCCCAGCACCGCCCTCCCCCAGCCGTACCCGCTGAACGCGGAACAGCAGGCGTTTCTGTCCCGCGTCCGCGCGGCGCTACTGGCCGCCACGCTGGCCGCCCTCGCGGTGGCCCTGATGGTAGGAGGGTTGCTCTTCCGCTCCATCATCCACCCGTTGCAGCAGCTCACCGCCGCCAGCCAGGCCATCGCCCGGGGCGACCTCTCCACCCGGGCGCCCGTCCGCGGTACCGATGAAGTCGCCCAACTGGCCCGCGCCTTCAACCAGATGGCGGAGAGTTTGGCCCGCGCCCAGGAGGCCCGCCGGAACCAGACCGCCGACCTGGCCCACGAACTGCGCACTCCGCTCACCGTCCTCCAGGGAACCCTGGAGGCGATGGTGGACGGCGTCTATCCCGCCGACCGGGAAAATCTGCTGGCCGCGCTGGCTCAGGTGCGCACCCTCTCCCGACTGGTGGAAGACCTCCGCCTGCTCTCCCAGGCCGACGCCGGAGAATTGACCCTCCACAAGGCGCCGCTGGACCTGAGAGGCTTCCTGGAGGAGGTCCTGGAAGCCCATCGGTCGGTCGCTCAGGAGCGCGGCATCTCCCTTGCGCTGGAGCGCCCGGCCGCCCTCCCCCTGGTCCTGGCCGACCGGGACCGGCTGGCCCAGGTGATGGGGAATCTGCTGAGCAACGCGCTCCGGCATACGCCCCCGGAGGGCCATATCACGGTCCGGGTGACCGACCGGGGCCGGGAGGTCGTCGTCGCCGTGGCCGATACCGGTCCGGGCGTGCCCCCGGAGGACCTGCCCCATCTCTTTGAGCGCTTCTGGCGGCGGGACCCCTCCCGTCGGCGGGCAACGGGGGGGAGCGGTCTGGGGCTGAGCATCGCCCGCCACCTTGTGGAGGCCCACGGCGGTCGCATCTGGGCCGAACCGACCCCCGGCGGCGGCCTGACCGTCGCTTTTACTCTGCCCACTGCGACCATTGCGTAGGCAACTCCTGCGAAGTTGCCCTACAAGGGGGACCCTATGCCGAAACTTCGCCCGCAGAGTCTGCCCACAGGCCGGACGGGGAGCGTGGCGGCCCTGCTCGGGGCCAACCTGCTCTTCAACGTCATCGCCAACGCCAGTTTCAGAATCTCCGCCCACAGCCCGGACTGGCGCCGATT
Organism: uncultured Anaerolineae bacterium; assembly: GCA_937942115.1. GTDB lineage: Bacteria > Chloroflexota > Anaerolineae > B4-G1 > DUEL01 > SpSt-77. Next base: position 3,371 of record CALDFY010000051.1, read on the forward strand.
CCTCCTCTGGCAGGTCATTGGCAATCTCTCCGGGTTCATCACCGTCCTGACGCTCACGGGTCTCCTGCGCTACATCCCCCTCTCGGTGGCTTTTCCCGTCACCACCGGGCTGGCGGTGATCGGCGTGCAGGTGGTGGCCGCCGTCTGGCTTTTCGGGGAGACCGTCTCGCCCGCCCAGTGGCTCGGCACTGCGCTGATTGTGCTGGGCATTCTGCTCATCGGCGGTCGGTGATGCGGGCCCTGGTGCGGGCATTTGACCGGTTCCTCTGCCGGGCCACCGGGGTCTTTGAGTTCTGCGACGGCCCGGAGTGCCTGCTCCGGCTCCAGTGGGCGCGAGCGCCGCGCGACCTTGTGCTCTCCGATGGGACACGGGTACGCGCCGGCGCGCCGGTGCTGATGCTCCATCTCTGGAACGAACACCTCCCCCGCCCCGGCGCGGACGGCCCCGACTTCCGGTGGGCTGCCCGGGTCTACCCGATGCTGACGCGTTCGCTGGAGGCCGTCGCCCGCTGGCTGGCGGAGCGGCCAGCGGTGCAGAGGGTGGAGGCCATCGGCGGCATCACCGTCCTGGCCTTCTCCGCCGACGGGCGCCCCACCCCGCTGATCCAGCATCTGGGGTTTGACGTCTTCCCCTACCGGCGCGCACTGGGCCGGTTCGGGGAGTTCTGGGAGAACTTTTACACCTGGGCGATTATGTGGACGTTCAACCCGGTCAGCCTGCGGGGGCGCTCCCTGCTGCGCCTCCGGCGGGCGGAAATCTGGATGTCCAGGGAGGCGTTCCTCCGCCGGTACGGAGGAGAGGCATAGGGGAGATGAGCGTAAGATAAATCTTGCGCTCCGGGGGTTGGGTGAACGAAGAGCAAGATAAATCTTGCGCTACAGGGAGTGACGTGATGGGCGAACGAGAGGAGGCGACTTATCGCCCGACCATCAAGGAGTTGCCGACGACGGAGCGGCCCCGGGAGCGGCTGGCCCGGCTGGGGGCAGGGGCGCTCTCCACCGCCGAGTTGCTGGCGATTATCCTGCGCACCGGCGTAGGCGGGGAGAGTGTGCTGGATGTGGCGACGCGCCTGCTGGCCCGCTACGGAGGGCTGGCCGGACTGGCGCGGGCCAGTTTCTCCGAACTGGTGGCGGAGCGGGGGATGGGCATCGCCAAGGCGGCCCAACTCCAGGCCGCGCTGGAACTGGGACGGCGGATGATGCTGGCCGCGCCGGAAGAGCGTCCCACTCTCTATAACCCCCAGCACGCCGCCGCACTCCTGATGGCCGAAATCGGCCACCTGGAACAGGAGCGGTTCTGCACCATCTTTCTGGACACCCGCTATCGGGTCCTGGGCATCCAGACACTTTATCAGGGGAATCTGACGCTGACGCAGATTCGGATCGGGGAAGTGTTCCGGGAGGCCATTCGGCGCAACTGCGCCGCCATTGTCGTGGCCCACAACCACCCTTCCGGCGACCCCACCCCGTCGCCGGACGACATCGCCGTCACCCGGCAACTGGTGGAGGCCGGACGGCTGCTGGGGATTGAGGTGCTGGACCATCTGGTCGTCGGCCAGCACCGGTGGATCAGCCTGCGGGACCGAAAGTTGGGGTTTGAGGAGTAGCCCCTCACCCGATCCCAGAGGCAAGACAGGATGGGCGGCGGCCTGCGGCCGCCGCCGCCCCCTCAGAGCTTGTCTGAAAAATCTGGAAGAGGAATAAAGATGTTCGTAGTCAGCCACGAAGCGAAGCGGAGTGGCGTCCAGAATGCTCGTAGTCAGCCACGAAGCGAAGCGGAGTGGCGTCCAGAATGCTTGTAGTCAGCCACGAAGCGAAGCGGAGTGGCGTCCAGA
>CALDFY010000052.1 GCA_937942115.1 uncultured Anaerolineae bacterium
CGAAAGCGGTTCACCCATCGCCAGCAGGCCGTCCACGGCGAACGTGACCACCTGGGCCTGTCCGCCCATCGTCACCAGAGCGACCTTCCCTGCCGGCGAAGAGGCGACCGTCCGCATACAACGACAATTATAGGCCGGAACGGAGAGGACGCAAATGGAATTCTACAACCCATCCTTCAGGGCGTAGCGCAGGCTGTCAGCCTGCAGTTCCAGAACGGAGAGGACGCAAATGGAATTCTACACCCCATCCTTCAGGGCGTAGCGCAGGCTGTCAGCCTGCAGTTCCAGAACAGAGAGGACGCAAATGGAATTCTACACCCCATCCTTCAGGGCGTAGCGCAGGCTGTTAGCCTGCAGTACCAGAACAGAGAGGACGCAAATGGAATTCTATAACCCTCTTCCCGCCGTTGCCATCGGAGGGCCGCCCCACAGCGGCAAATCGGTCCTGGCCTACAGCCTGACCCGCGCCCTGCGCGCCCGGTCTATCCCCCACTACCTTCTGCGGGCCTATCCGCCCGATGGGGAGGGGGACTGGTTCCTGGAAGGGGAGCCGGACCTCGTCCGCCATTTGCGGATCAAGGGGGCTGCGAGCGACCGGTGGCTCCCCCTCCTCCGGCAGGACGTCGCCCGCCGTCACCTCCCCCTCATCGTGGACATGGGCGGCCTCCCCACGCCGGAACAGGAGTCCATCCTGGACGAGTGCACCCACGGGATTCTCCTCACCCCGTCGGAGGCGGCCCGGCGGGAGTGGGCCGGCCGTTTCGCCGCCCACGGCCTGGTCCTCCTGGCCGACCTCCGCTCCGACCTCACGGGCGAGAACCGGCTGGAGGCGACGGAGCCGGTAGTGCGGGGCGTCCTGGCGGGACTGGAGCGGGGAAAGACCGCCTCAGGGCCGGCCTTCGGCGCGCTGGTGGAGCGGCTGGCCGCCCTTCTGAGGCCCTTCGCCCCCGACCTCTACCGCCGCCATATGGCGACCGCCCCCGCCGAACTGACGGTGGACCTGGACCGGCTGGTCCGGAGGCTGGGCCGGGAGCCGACCGGATGGCGGCCGGAGGACCTCCCGGCGGTGCTGGACTATCTCCCAGCGGGGGAACCGCTGGCCCTCTACGGCCGGGGGCCGAACTGGCTCTACGCGGCCGTCGCCGTCCACGCGCTCCCGTCCCCCTTCTACCTCTTTGACGCCCGGCTGGGGTGGGCCGCGCCGCCGACCCTCCGCATCGGCGACCCCTCCATCGGGCCCCTGCGCGTGGAGATACGCCGGGAAGGAACGGCCCCCATCCCCCGGATGGACGTCTTCCTGCCGGAGGCGTATCTGGACATCACCGAAATAGAGGGACTGGCCGTCCCGGCCCCGCCCCCGGAGGGGCTGATGCTGAGCGGCAAACTGCCCCTCTGGTTGTGGGCCGGGCTGGCCCGCCTCTACGCGCCCCAGACGGCCTGGCTGGCCGTGGCCCAACCGCAACTGAGCGCCGGGGAGGCCGGCGGGGCCGTCGTCGTCCACAGCCGGGCCGGGTTCCCCGTCGGCTCCGTCATCAGCCTGCGGGGGAGTTGAAGGCGAAACTACAAAAATGGTGCGCATCTCCGTGGGCATTGAGGCCGTGGCGGACCTCCAGGCCGACCTGGAGCAGGCCCTCTGCTCCCTGCTCCCCGCCCCTTGACTTTCTCCCTCTGTGGACTACAATTGGCATGTCTATTTTCCTCACCCCACCTCCCGCCCCCCCCTGAACTTTGGCTGGAGGGGTGAGGCAGAACACGGAGCACCCCCTATGACCGAGCGCACCCTCACCATCGGTGGAGACGTTCTCTCATCGGTCCTGGTCACCGGCGACCGGGTGCAGGTGACGGTGGGCGGGCCGGGCGCGGCGGCGCCCGAACCCCCGGCCCTCCGCATCCTCACCCTCATCGCCCGCCCGCTGGATAGCGCCGAACTTCCGGACATCGCCGAGGCGCGCGCTCTGGCCGAGGGACTGGCCGGAGTCCAGGCCCCGGTCTACATGGGCTTCGTCCGTCCTCCCACGCGGGAGCGGCTGAGGGTTCGCCTGCAGGAGGAGTGGGACGTCTTCCACTTTGACGGCCACGGGACCGCCGCAGGGGGCGGCGCGCTCTTCCTGGAGGACGAGGACGGGCTGGGGGCCCGCCTCCCGGCCCACGAACTGACCGACCTCCTGCGGCAGTGCCGCCTCCCCCGACTCCTCATCCTCTCCGCCTGCGAGTCCGCCTCCCCCCTCCCCCCACCCCCCTCCCCTCTCCCGAACTTCGTTCGGGGGAGGGGAGGGGACAGGGGGCGGGGTGAGGCAACACCTCCCGCGCTGGGACGACCGTCACTGCCTCCAGCCGGTCGGCGGAGCGCTGGGTGGCGGGATCAAACCGGCGGATGGACTCAATCTGGGGGCCGAAGAGTTCTATGCGGACGGGCGCATCGTCGCCCGGGGGGAAGATGTCCAGGATGCCGCCGCGATGGCTGAACTGGCCGGGTGCCTCCACCACGCTGACCGGCTCGTACCCCAGCCGGGCCCAGCGGCGCAGAGTGGTCTCCAGGTCCAGGTTTTGGCCGACG
>CALDFY010000053.1 GCA_937942115.1 uncultured Anaerolineae bacterium
GGGCGCTTTCGTGCCGAGCGTCAACCTGCGTTGACGCTTTCTTGAGGCTGACTTGCAGTCAGCGCTCTTTTGCGCCGATTGGAAATCGGCCTGCCTGGGCGCTTTCACGCCAAGCGTCAACCTGCGTTGACGCTTTCTTGATAAGGACGGCGCGGGCCGTCCTCTGGCCGAAGGCCCAGAGAGGCTGACTTCCAGTCAGCGCTCCTTTGCGCCGATTGGAAATCGGCCTACCTGGGCGCTTTCGTGCCGAGCGTCAACCTGCGTTGACGCTTTCATGAAGGGACGGCGCAGGCCGTCCTCTGGCCGAAGGCCCAGAGAGGCTGACTTGCAGTCAGCGCTCTTTTGCGCCGATTGGAAATCGGCCTGCCTGGGCGCTTTCACGCCAAGCGTCAACCTGCGTTGACGCTTTCTTGAAAGGACGGCGCAGGCCGTCCTCTGGCCGAAGGCCCAGAGAGGCTGACTTGCAGTCAGCGCTGAATCGTTACCGAATCCCAACTGCCCCACTGTCGGGAGATCTCATGAAAACCCAGAGCGAATCCCGCATCCACGAACGGTATCTCCGCCACACCAAGAAATTCCCCAACGTCTGGTGCGCCGGCTGCGGTATCGGTATCGTCCTCGGGGCCATCATCCGCGCGGTGGATGCCCTGGGGCTGGATAAGAATGACATTGCGATGGTCTCCGGTATCGGATGTACGGGCCGCATGCCGGTCTATGTGGACTTCAACACTCTCCACACCACCCACGGACGGGCCCTGGCCTTCGCCACCGGCCTCAAACTGGTGCGCCCCGAGATGAAGGTCATCGTGGTGATGGGGGACGGGGACGCGCTGGCGATTGGTGGCAACCACTTCATCCACGCCGCCCGGCGCAACATCGGCCTGACGGCCATTGTGGTCAACAACGCCACCTACGGGATGACCGGCGGCCAGTATTCCCCAACGACGCCTCCCAGTGCCCTCAGTACCACATCCCCTTACGGCCATATTGAACCCCCCTTCCAGATCGCCGAACTGGCCCAGTGCGCAGGGGCGGCGTTCGTCGCCCGCAGTACCGTCTACCACGTGGACGAGTTGCAGGAGTATATCGCCCGCGCGCTGCAGAAAGAGGGCTTCTCGCTGGTGGAGGCGATCAGTTACTGTCACACGACCATCGGTCGGCTCAACCGCTGGGGGACCGCGCCGGAGATGATGCGCCGTCTGAAGGAGGGTAGCATTACCGTGAAGCAGGCGGAGCGGATGGGACCGGAGGAACGGGCCGGAAAAATCGTCCGGGGGATTCTGGCCGACCGGGACGACCTGGTGGAATATACCCGACGGTACCAGGAAGAGGTGGTCCTGCGCGCCCAGGAGGGAATCCGATGGAGCGAACCGAAATCCGAATTGCCGGTACGGGCGGTCAGGGAGTGATCCTGGCGGGCATCCTGTTGGCCGACGCGGCCGTGCGGGACGGCAAAAAGGCTGTCCAGACCCAGTCCTACGGCCCGGAGGCGCGGGGTGGGGCCAGCCGGTCGGAGGTCATTATCTCCGACCAGGAGATTGACTACCCCAAAGTCCTGGACGCGGACATCTTGCTCTGTATGAGCCAGGAGGCGTGCGACCGGTACGCCGGGAAACTGAAGAAGGGCGGCCTGCTCATTCTGGACTCGGTGCATGTCCAGCGGGCGCCGTTGATCCGGGCGGTGCGGGTGCCCATTACCGAACTGGCCCGTCAGGCTACCGGGCGGGAAATCACGGCCAACATCGTCGCCCTGGGGCTGCTGGTGGGGTTGACGGGCGTGGTCTCGCGGGAGTCGCTGGAGGCGGCGGTGCGGGTCCGGGCCCCGCGCGGGACGGAGGAGATGAATCTGCGGGCGCTGGCCGTCGGTCTGGAGCAGGCGGCTCAATGGGGCCGGGGGTAAGGGCTGGGGGGGGCCCGCCGCCCACCAGACCTTTGCCCAGGCTATGCCGCTCTGCGCGGAGGGGGGCTCCCGTTTCCCCTGGCCCTGCCGTTGGTGTTCGCGCCGGTGTGGTGGAAGAAGTAACAATGACGGAAGCCATCACTGTTCCGATTATTGGGGAATATCTGGAAGAAGATGAGGTCTACTGCGTCAGCACGCCCCTGTTGCCGGGATGTCGGGCATGGGGAGGGACGCTGGATGAAGCCATGCGGGCGATGATTGCGGCCTGGAAGGGGAAGAGATTGCCTCTTCCTCCTTGTTGCTTTCCGGCTGCAGGGGGCCGGTAGGTTGACTACCGAAGGGTCTACCAGTACCTCCAGGAAAGTTTAGAGGATTTTGAACAATTTGCCCGTTACGTAAGCGAGTGGATGGAGAAACAGCCGGGAGAAGGATGACTTTACCCTGTCTCAGGAGGAAGCATGCCTAAGGATTTTCTCTTTCGCGGTAGCCTGGAAGAACTGGACCCCTTCATGGCCGACCTCATCCGCTGGGAGCAGGAGCGTCAGGCCCGAAAACTCATCCTCATCCCCTCCGAGTCCTACGCCCCGAAGGCTGTCCGGGAGGCCGAAGGCTCCGTCTTCCAGAACGTCTACGCCGAGGGGTATCCGCCCCTGCGGATGACCCGCGACCCGGAGGAGCGGCTGCAGGACGTGGCCTGGCAACTGGCCTTCTACCGCCGCTACGCCGACCGCCGTTTCTATAAGGGTGTGGACTACGTCCACCTGGTGGAGTGCCTGGCCCAGCGCCGCTGCGCCGAACTCTTCGCCCACGACGACGTCCGCCCGGAGCACATCTTCGTCAACGTCCAGCCCCTCTCCGGCGCCGCCGCCAACCTGGCCATCTACCAGGCCCTGATGAAGCCCGGAGAGGTGCTGATGGGGATGGACCTCTTCCAGGGCGGCCACCTGACCCACGGCTCCGAATTCAACTTCTCCGGCCGCTGGTACCGGCGGGTCTCCTACGGCGTGGACCCGAAGACGGAGCGGCTGGACTACGACGCGATCCGGGACCTGGCCCGCCAGCACCGGCCGCGCGTGATTGTGGCCGGGTATACCTCCTATCCCTGGGCGCCTGATTGGCATGCCTTCCGTTCTATCGCCGACGAGGTCGGGGCCTACCTGGTCGCCGACATCGCCCACACCGCCGGGATGGCCGCCGCTGGGGCCTACCCCAACCCCGTCGGCATCGCCCATGTCACCGTCTTCACCACCCACAAGACCATCTGTGGGCCGCGCGGCGCGGTCATTCTCACCACCGACGAGGCGCTGGCCCAGGCGATAGATATGGCCGTCTTCCCCGGCGAGCAGGGCGGCCCCCACGTCAACAAGTTCGCCGCAATGGCCGTCGCGTTCAAACTGGCCCGGACGGAGCAGTTCCGCCGGCTCCAGCACCAGATTGCCGCCAACGCCCGCGCCCTGGCGGACGGACTCCAGAAGCGGGGGCTCCGCCTGGCCTACGGCGGCACGAACACCCACCTGCTGGTCGTAGACCTGAAGTCCATCCCCACCCGCACCGGTTACCCCGTCTGGGGCGAACCGGCGGCCCGCATTCTGGACCTGGCCGGGGTCGTCGTCAACAAGAACACCATCCCCGGAGACACGCTGACCGCGCTGGCAACGGGCATCCGCATGGGCACTCCATGGGTCACCCAGCGGGGGCTGGACGAGCAGGATATGGACACCCTGGCCGACCTCATCGCCCGCCTGCTCTTCGCCATTCAGCCCTTCGCCTACAACGGCCTGGTCGGCACCCTCCCGCGCGGGAAGGTGGACCTGGACGTCCTGGAGGAGGTGCGGGCGGGGGTGGCGAAATTGGCCGAAAAGGCCGGGATTGACGTGGAGTACACCCCCAGCGGCTATCCCCATTTCTTCTCTTTTGGGCCCGACGGGAAGAACACCGCCCTGCGGATCACCGGCTGGCGGGCCCGGCCGTTCGTCCAGCAGGTGGTCACCGCCAATATCGCCGACCTGGCCCCAGGCCAGGCCAAACAGGCCCGCATGCTGGACCGCCACGGCGCCCTCATCGCCGAAGTGGTCGTCCAGCGGGAGGAGCCGGACGAATGGGGCCGGGACCGCTACCTCATCGTCCCGACGGCCAACGGGAGCCGCGTGGCCGCCTGGCTGCGCGCCCTCTCCGACGGCTACGTCCTCTTTGATGAGGCCGACGTCTATCGCAAGATTGAGGGGCCAGTGGTGGTGGAGCCTCACCCCTCCCCCGCCGCCTCCGGCGGCACCCCCTCCTCTCTCCCGCAGAGCGGGAGAGGGGAGAGGGCCGGGGGGTGGGGTGAGGGCAAAATAGACCTCACCAAACCCTACTTCATCGGGCAATCCGCCCTGGTTCGTAGTCAGCCACGCAGCGAAGCGGAGGGGCGTCCGGAGTGGCATTGGGAAGAGCGGGAAGCCCCCCTCAAGCGCACCCCCCTCTACGAGACCCACAAACGAATGGGCGCAAAGATGGTCCCCTTC
>CALDFY010000054.1 GCA_937942115.1 uncultured Anaerolineae bacterium
CGGCTTCGCCGCCGCCCACAAACCCCACCATCTCTCCCCCTCCCCACGCCGCGTAGCGGCGGTGGGGAGGGGGTAAGGGGGAGGGGCAATCTGGCCGCAACGCTTGACCGGTGGCAAATGTCTTCAGAAAATCAAGTTGCACATGACGTGTCACCCATTATGAACCATCCCCGAAATCCTCCTCCCCCCTCCTGACCCTTTGGTCAGGAGAGGGGCCGGGGGAGGAGTGAGGAAGGCCTGCCCCGAAGTGCTCGGCACGTTGAGGATGGAACCGATGGAACGGACCGAACAAGTCGCCGCGTGGAAAGCGCAATTGGGGTCGGACCTGGTCATCCTGGGCCACCACTACCAGCGGGATGAGGTCATCCGGTTCGCTGACTTCCGGGGAGATAGCCTGCAACTGGCCCAGAATGCCGTCCGTACTGACGCCCGCTACATCGTCTTCTGCGGCGTTCACTTTATGGCGGAGACGGCGGCCATCCTGGCCCGGCCCGGGCAGACTGTGCTCATCCCCGACCTGGAGGCGGGTTGTTTCCTGGCCGACCGGGCCGACCTGCCGCTGGTAGAGGCGGCCTGGCGGGAACTGGGCCGGGTGCTGGACGTGGAGCGGGAGGTCATGCCGGTTACCTACATCAACTCGGCGGCCGTTCTGAAGGCCTTCTGCGGGCAGCATGGCGGGCTGGTCTGCACATCCGCCAATGCGGGGAAAATCCTGGCCCGCGCGCTGGCCCAACGCCCCCGCGCTCTCTTCTTCCCCGACCAGCACCTGGGGCGCAACACGGCGCGCCAGATGGGCATCCCGCCGGAAGACGTCCTCCTCTGGGATCCCCGCCGTCCCCTGGGCGGGCATGATCCGGAGCGGATCCGGCAGGCCCGACTCTTCCTCTGGCCCGGCTGGTGCTACGTCCACACCCGCTTCCGGCCGGAGCACGTCCGGGCCTGGCGGGAGCGAGACCCCCGGATACGGATTCTGGTCCACCCGGAATGCACCGAGGAAGTGGTCGCCCTGGCCGACGAGGTCGGCTCCACGTCCTTCATCATCCGCCGGGTGGAGGAATCGCCACCGGGGACGAGGTGGGCCATCGGGACGGAGTTCAACCTGGTCCACCGCCTGGCCCAAGAGCACCCGGAGCAGTTTATCGTCTCCCTATCTGATGAGCCCCATTATTGCCGGACGATGAACCTCATCACGCTGGAGAAACTGGCCCGGGTGCTGGAGGGGCTGGTGGACGGGCGCCTGATCAACCCGGTGGTCGTCCCTCCGGAAGTTGCCGAACCGGCCCGCTGGGCGCTGGAGCGAATGCTGCAAACGTAAACCTACGCCAGGGGCAAAAAGCCCCTGGCTCAGATGCAAAGCCCCCTTCGGGGGCTTTCCGGATAGCCTGTCAAGGCCACGGCCCGAGGGGTCTCGCCCCGTGGGGCTTGGGTACCTGAGCCCGCCGCTTTTGCACTGGAAAATTATTCGGGCAGTCCACTGCGATTCTCCCTCACCCCACCCCCTGCCCCTCCCCTCTCCCGCTCGCCTTCGGCGGCGAGGGCCCTCACCCCACCCCTACCCTTCCCTCTCCCGCAAGCGGGAGAGGGGAGGGAAAATGGAGGGGGTTTTGAGGGCGGCGGCGAAGCCGCCGCCCTCAAAACCTCCCTTCTTCCCCCCTTCTCCCCCGCTTCTGGGGGAGAAGGGGGTGCGAGGGGGGGATGAGGGGGCAAATTCCACCTCAGGCGATTGCCCAAATAATTGGTTAAACTGCAAAATCTTGCGCTACGGGTTTTATCCGATTTCTATCAGCACCCGGTCTTTCTCCACGTCGTCGCCGGGGCGGACGTGGACCGCTTTGACCACGCCGTCCTGCTTGGCGTGGAGTTCGTTCTCCATTTTCATCGCTTCCAGCACACAGACGGGATCGCCGGCGCGCACCGTCTGCCCGACCTGGACCAGGACGCGGGTAATTTTGCCGGGCATAATGGCCAGGACGGTGCCTGCGCTGGCCGCCACCGGCGCGGCGGCCGACGGGGTGGGCGGCGGCGCGGCGGCGGTCACCCGCAACCCGCTCACTTTCATAGTGTATGGTCGGCCCTCTACGGTCGCGCGCTCTTCCTCCAGCGCGACGCTGTAGGCGATGCCGTCCACCAGCACCGCGCCTTCCGGGGTCACCTCCACAGTGAACGGGCGGCCGTTCACGGTCACCGTGTTGCCCTCGGCAACAACCGGGTACTCTGCACCGTCCAGAATCAGCGTGAACTCTCGCTTCAACCTGTCCTCCTTTCGGCCTCACCCCACCCCCGGCCTTTCCGCTGGGGGTGGGGTGAGGGCAACCTACCTCAGCCCGCCGGCGCCCTCCAGGATGCCGGTCCAGCGGCCGCCGGTGGGCCGCCAGGACGTCTTCCAGGGCGAGACAGCCGGAGCCGGTGGGGTGGGGGGCTCCTTCCGGGCCTGCTCCTCCAGCCGGTGCAGAAGCAGACCGGCGATCGCCGCTGCAATCGGCTCTTTTCCGTCACTGCCCCGCGCGCGCCGCTCCAGGAACGGACGGGCAATCTGGGGGAACAGCGCGTAGGAGATGACGTCTTCCTCACTCCGGGCGATTGCGCCGATCTCCTCCCACGCCTTTGGCATCCCGGGCGGCAGGAGGTCCGCCGGGCGGCAGTCTATGGGCTCCTCGTCGCCGATGACCCGTCGCTTGACATCAGGATCAATGGGCGCAGGGGGACGGCCGTAGTAGCCGCGCACGTAGTTCTTGACCTCTTCGGGGATAATCTTATACCGTTCGCCCAGGACGACGTTGAGGGTGGCCTGGGTGCCGACGATCTGGCTGGACGGGGTGACCAGCGGCGGGTAGCCCAGTTCTGCCCGCACGCGGGGGACCTCCTCCAGTACCTGGGGGTATTTGTCCTCCGCCTTCTGCGAGCGCAGTTGGGAGACCAGATTGGAGAGCATCCCGCCAGGAATCTGGTACTGGAGGACGCCCACGTCCACACCGAAGAAACCGCTCTCGTAGCGGGCGTACTTGCGGCGGACCTGGGCGAAGTACTCCGAAATCTCTGCCAGCAGGTTCAGGTCCAGGCCCGTATCCCGCTCCGTCCCCTGGAGCATGGCGACGACGGACTCGGTGGGGGAGTGGGACGTGCTCATGGAGAGGGAGGAGATGACCGTATCCACGATGTCCACTCCGGCCTCCACGGCCTTGAGCAGCGCGGCCGTCGCCATGCCGCTGGTGGTGTGGGAGTGGAAGTGGACCGGCAGGCCAATTTCGGCCTTGAGACGGCGGACCAGTTCGTACGCGGCATAGGGGGTGATGAGGCCGGCCATGTCCTTGATACAGATGGAATCCGCGCCCAGGTCGGCCATCTGGCGGGCCAGGTTGACGAAGTAGTCTATGCTGTAGGGCGGGCCGATGGTGTAGCAGAAGGCGGCCTGGACATGGGCGCCTTCCCGTTTGGCGACGGCCATCGCCCGCTCCATATTGCGGATGTCGTTGAGGGCGTCAAAGATGCGAAAGATGTCTATACCGTTGGCGCGGGCGCGGACGATGAACCGCTCCAGCACGTCGTCGGGATAGTGGCGGTAACCGACGACATTCTGACCGCGCAGGAGCATCATGAAGGGCGTGTTGGGCATGGCCTCCCGGAGGCGGCGCAGGCGGTCCCAGGGGTCCTCGTCCAGGAAGCGCATCGCCGAATCAAAGGTCGCACCGCCCCACATCTCCACAGCCCAGTAGCCTACCCGGTCCAACTTCTCCGCGATGGGGAGCATATCGTCGGTGCGCATTCGGGTCGCCAGCAGCGATTGGTGCCCGTCCCGCAAGACCAGATCACAAATCTGTACTCGTTCAGTCATGGTTCACCTCCGCCATGTCACTTCAGCGGCTCCAGCGGCTCGCGACGCCGAAGCCAGGAATCCGGGATTTCCGGGGCCGAGAGCGCGACAATTCCACCAACGATGGCACAGGTGGTGTCGCAATCCCCCTTGCCCCGAACGGTCCACCAGAGGGCTTCTTCAAAATTGTCCAAATGATAGGCGGCACTCCAGAGGCAAAAAGGGACGGTGTCCTGAGCGCTCACCTCGTACCCGGTGCCCAGACGCGCGACGGCTTCCGGGAGGGCATCGGCTGGAATGTCCAGCGCCTCCTGGATGCGTCGGCGGGTAAGGGATTCCGGCACGTATGGGAGGACTTCTCTCAGGAAGTCCCGGCCGGTGGGGTGGGGGGAGTTAGCGGCGATCGCAGCAGCGACAGCCACGGCGACCGCTCCCGCCTGGCCTTCGGGATGGGCGTGGGTCACGACGGCCGAGCGTTGGGCCTCCTCCGCCGCGCGTCCTGGGTCGTTGAAGAAGTAACCGCCCACCGGTGCCACCCGCATCGCCGCGCCGTTGCCGTACGACCCGGTCCCGAACAGGCGCGGGGAGAGTTGCCGCCAGTCGTCCCCGGCCGCCATCTGCCGGAGGAGCAAGCGCGCTCCGCTGCCGTATCCGCGATAGGGGTTCTGGATGAAGCGGCGGACGAAGGCACGGGCCAGGTCATCCTGGTCAATCCGCCCGTGTCTCTTCAGAATCTCCACGATGGAGAGGGCCATATGGGTATCATCGGTCCAGCGCCAGGGGCCGGGGGGCAGGTCTGCCGATGTGGTGCGCTCGGGGGAGAGGCGGAAGAACAACTCCCCAAACGCATCCCCGACCGAGAGCCCGTCCAGGCTGCGCAGGGCATTTGCCAGAGCGGTGGTGGTATCCATAAAAAAACAACTGTGACGATGTGGGACCGAGAAGATTGCGCTTCGGGCAAGTAGAGATTGCTTCGGGCGCTTCGTGCCCTGCCCAGAAACTCGTGGTGTAGCGCAGGCGCAAGATGAATCTTGCGCCCCTATAATTATGGGCGCGAACGGGCATCTTGTCAAACCGGCGCGTTGAGGCCTCACCCTTCCCCCAGCCTCTTCCCTGCCCGCCGCAAAATCCCTCCCTCTACCCCCTGACAGTGTAGGTTTTTCGGGGAGCGGGGGATGCCAATTCTGGCCCTCACCCCACCTCTTACCCCCATATGCGTTAACTTAAGGGGCTGCGCCAGTTGGGTCGCCGCCTCGGGCG
>CALDFY010000055.1 GCA_937942115.1 uncultured Anaerolineae bacterium
CTGGACGCTTCGCGCCGGGCGTCAACCTGCGTTGACGCCCTTCTCCGGAGGTCGGCGAAGGCCGACCTTGTTGCGAACGAAGTGAAGGGACCCGGCCGAAGGCCCAAAGAGGCTGGCTTCAGCCAGCGCCCGAGGCGGCGACCCAACTGGCGCAGCCCCTTAAGTTAACGCATATGGGGGGCAAGGGGGTGAGGGGCAAAGAAGCCCGCCGCTCGCCCCGAACGAGAGAGGCGCAAAAAACCTCCACTTATGAGGGGGCCGGGGGAGGGGTGAGGCCAGCGCGCCGAAAAAGTGAGAGCCATTGGGCTTTTAGCCCCTGGCGTAGGTTGTTACACTTCGGGGTTGATCTGGAGGTTGTCTGGCTGGTCGTAAGTCAGAGCATACCGGAAATGAAGCCCAGATTGGAGCAAGTTTTGCGAGATTTTATAAGGAGGAAGTGGTCAACGATGATTCCTCTATCCTGGTACCTCATCCTGGCGGCTGCTCTTTTCTGCATCGGCACTTACGGCGTGCTGGCGCGGCGGAACGCCATCGCCATCCTGATGGGCGTGGAACTGATGCTCAACGCCGTCATCCTCAACCTGCTGGCTTTCTGGCGATACGGTGAGCCGACGACGGCTGTCGGGCAGGCCTTCGCAGCCTTCGTCTACGCCGTCGCGGCGGCGGAGGTCGCCGTCGGCCTGGCCCTCATTGTCGTCATCTATCGCCGCCGCCGGACCACCGACATAGACCAGATCAACCTGCTGAAGTGGTAGGAGCGACAATATGGACCCTCGCCAACTCCTGGAACTCCTGACCGTCCTGATCCCACTGCCGCCGTTCCTGGCTTTTGCCCTGATTATCTTGTTCTTCAACCGCTGGAAGCGGCTGAGCCACTCGGTCGCCATCGGCGCGATGGCCCTCTCCTTCCTGATGGCCCAGTATGTCTTCTGGACAGTCGTCGGCTGGGGCGGCGAAGCGCTCTCCGAGCACCCGATTGCCGTGAGCGTCCCGTGGCTTCCTTCGGCGGACGTGGCGCTGGAGATGGGGGTCTTCGTGGACCCGCTGACGGCGATCACCCTCTTCTTCGTCTCCATCACCTGTCTGGCCATCTTCATCTACAGCGTGGGCTACATGCACGGCGACCCCCGCTACAGCCGGTTCTTCGCCTACATCAGCCTCTTCGCCACCGGGATGCTGGGGCTCACCGTCTCCGATAACCTGCTGATGCTCTTCATCTTCTGGGAGATTATGGGCCTCTGCTCCTACCTGCTCATCGGCTTCTGGTTTGAGAAGCCGTCGGCCTACCGGGCGGCGATCAAGGCCTTCCTCACCACCCGCATCGGCGACGTCATTATGCTCATCGGCATCGCCTACCTCTACACGCAGACAGGTACTCTCAGTTTTGACGCCATCCTGCGGGACAAGGAGGTGCTGCACGAACTGGCGATCACGCCCTCGGTGATTCCGGCTCTTTCGGTCGCTGCGGCGGTGGGGCTGCTGATTTTCGCCGGGACGGTGGGGAAATCGGCCCAGTTCCCGCTCCATGTGTGGTTGCCGGACGCAATGGAGGGCCCCACGCCGGTCAGCGCGATGATCCATGCCGCGACGATGGTCTCCGCAGGCGTCTATCTGGTGGTGCGGATGTTCCCACTCCTTTCGGTAGGGCTGGAGCACGCCGCCGGGACGCCGCCGATGCAGGCGATGGCCCTCATCGGGACCTTCAGCGCGGTCTTCGCTGCCACCATCGCAGTGGCCCAGAACGACATCAAGCGGGTGCTGGCCTATTCCACCATCAGCCAGTTGGCCTACATGGTCGCCGCGCTGGGGATCGGGGCCTACATTGCCGCCGCGTTCCACCTGGTTACCCACGCCTTCTTCAAGGCACTCCTGTTCCTGGGCTCCGGGTCGGTCATCATCGGCACCCACCACGAGCAGGATATGATGAAGATGGGCGGCCTGGCGAAGCGGATGCCGGTGACGTTCTGGACCTTTCTGGCGGGCGGGCTGGCCCTGGCCGGGTTCCCGATTATCACCGCCGGATTCTGGAGCAAGGACGAGATTCTGGCCCATGCCTGGGCCCACAACCCGACGGTCTTCTGGGCGCTGGCGGCGGGTGCGCTCCTGACCGCGTTCTACACGATGCGGCAAATCTGCCTGACCTTCCTGGGCCAGCCGCGCAGCCACCACGCCGAGCACGCCCATGAAACGGGCTGGGTGATGACGGGGCCGCTGGCCATCTTGGCGCTCTTCGCCCTCTTCTTCGGCTTTGTCGGCGTGCCGGAGGACTTCCCGGTGCTGGGCGAACTGGGCAAGGCACTCTTCCACGGCAACTGGTTCCACCACTTCGTCGGCGCAACGCTGGGGGAGGCGCCGGAGGCACTGCCGTTCAACCCGGTCCCGGTCGGGCTTTCGGTGGGGGCGGCGCTCCTGGGCCTCCTGGGCGGCTGGCTGGTCTACGGAATGCGCCCGCTGGCCGAGGGCGAGACCGACCCATTGGTTCGCTGGCTGGGGCCGGTGCACACCGTCCTGCGCAACAAGTACTACATTGACGAATTCTACGGCCTGGTGGTCATCCGGCCCACCCTCTGGCTGGCGAAGGTGGCCTACGAGGGGATAGACCGGGGCCTGATAGACGGCATCCTGCACGGGTTCGCTCGTCTGGGCGAACTGTGGGGCATCCTCAACCGCTGGGTCCACCGCTACATCATTGACGGCGGGCTGGTGGACGGGTCGGCGAAACTGGTGGGTCTCGTCGGCCGTGAATTTCGCCAGGCCCTGCAGACGGGCCAGGTGCAGCACTATCTGGTCTCGGTGCTGTTCTTCCTGTGCATGTTCGCGCTGCTCTATCTGCTCTACCTGGGGGTGACACCGTAAGAGGATGGTGAAGATTCAGGGGCTGAACCGGGGGAACAGGTATGAAGGTGAGGGATGGTGCGAAAAATCATTTCCGTTATTTTGATGGTAGCAGGATTCGTCACGTTCACCATCCCTACATTCTCCCTTTTGATGTGGCCGGATTGGACGTATGTAGAAGCATACCGCATCGGGATAGCACCCTTCAGCATAACCTTGCTTCTGGCGGGTTTTCTCCTGTGGCCGTTGCGCCCATACGGCCTGATGGTCACGGCCCAGGGGATCATCGCTCTGGTCACCGCCGTACTGGGCCTGATGTCCCTGGTCTATATGGGGTATTGGTTCAGTTCAGCGCCGATGATGAGGTGGATACGTCCTGTGGGCCCCGGTCTTGCAGGGAGGTTCAACAGCATCAGATGAACCGCTCTCCGCTTGTCGGCGCAATTCCGGCGGGCGATGTGGAGATAATGCGGCAGGCGATAGAAAAAGGGCGCGAATGAGACGGCATAGGGAGGTCAAATGGAGCGGACGTTCATGATAGAGATACCGGACACACTCTACGAATCGTTGCTCTTGGTGGCTGAGAGGGCAGGGCAGACACCTCAGGAATGGGTGCTGAGATGGCTGATCCGTGAAGTTCAGGCCGCTCTGGAGGACCCTTTGGAGCGTTTTATCGGTGCATTCCGGAGCGACGTGCCGGATTGGAGTGACCGGCATGATTTCTATATCGGCCAGATGTCTCTAAAATAGATATTTTTGGGAAAATGGCTGGCTTGTTTGCAGATACATCGGGCTGGGGCAACATCGTAGATGCCGGTCAACCCTATCATTCACTGGCGACCACGATTTATCGCTCCGCTCGCTCAGAAGGCCGAAAGATCGTCACCACAAACTATATTGTCGCCGAGTTGGTCGCCCTGATGACCCGCCCCCTTCGGATTCCCAGGCCAACGCTCATTGATTTTATTGAAAGCTTGCGGACCTCGCCGCACGTTGAAATTGTGCACATAGACCAGCAGATTGATGAACAGACCTGGGAACTCTTCCGATCGCGGCCGGATAAGGAATGGAGTTGGACCGATTGCGCCAGTTTTGTGGTGATGAAGCAACGGGGAATTCTGGAAGCCCTGACGACAGACCACCATTTTGAGCAGGCCGGCTTTGTGCGGCTGCTGAAATAATCCGTAACGGAGGTCCGACCGTGGAGTTCTTCTGGCAACATCTGCTCAGCCTGATTCTCTTCATCCCCCTGGTCGGGGCCGGATTGGTGATGCTCCTGCCGAAGGAGCAGGACCGGCTCATCCGGTGGGTCTCGCTCATTATCAGCCTGATCCCGCTGGCCCTCTCGGTCATTGTGTGGATCAACTTCCGGCCCGGCGCGCCCGGTTTCCAGTTTGAGGAGCGGGTGGAGTGGTTTCCCCTCATCGGCTCTTCCTATCACGTGGGGATAGATGGCATCGGACTGGTGATGGTGCTCCTCACCACCTTCCTCACGCCGCTGGCGCTCCTGGTCTCCTTCAGCATCCACGAGGAGGTCCGTTCCTACTTTGCCCTCTTCCTCTTCCTGGAGACGGGGATGCTGGGCGTCTTCGTGGCGCTGGACCTGCTCATCTTCTTCCTGTTCTGGGAAGTGGGGCTCATCCCGATGTTCTTCCTCATCAACCGCTGGGGGAGCGAACATGGGGAGCGGGAGTTGTGGAGCGGGTACAAGATTCCGGCGCGGACCTATGCGGCCTTCAAGTTCCTGCTCTACACGATGGCGGGATCGCTGGGGCTTCTGCTGGCCATCCAGGTCATCGGCCTGACGGCGAGGACTTTTGACATCGTGGAGTTGCAGAGACTCTGGCCGGCGTTCAGTGGCTCCCTCTTTGGTCTGCCCATTTCGGTGGTCAAGACCATCGGGTTCTGGGCTTTCACCATCGCCTTCGCCATCAAGGTCCCCATCTGGCCCTTCCACACCTGGCTGCCCGATGCCCACACCGAGGCGCCGACGGCCGGCTCTATGATTCTGGCCGGGGTGCTACTGAAACTGGGGGCCTACGGCTTCCTGCGGCTGGTGCTTCCGCTCTTCCCGGAACAGTCGGTACAGTTCGCGTGGGTGCTGGCGCTTCTGGGGCTGGCGGCGGCAGTGGTCGGTGGCCTCTCCGCCCTGGGCCAGGACGACTTCAAACGGCTGGTGGCTTACTCTTCGGTGGGACATATGGGCTTCGTCGTGCTGGGGGTCGCGGTGGCGGCGAAGGCGCTGGGGGGCGGGGTGAACGCGCTGGACGCGGCGCTGGCGGCCAACGGCGCGGTCCTGCAGATGTTCAACCACGGCATTACGGCAGCGGCGATGTTTGCCCTCGTCGGGGTGGTCTACGAACGGGCGCACACCCGCAACCTGAAGGACTTCGGCGGGCTGGGGGTGGTGGTGCCGGCCTACGGCGGCATCCTGCTCTTCTGCACCCTGGCCTCGCTGGGGTTGCCCGGGCTGAACGGCTTCGTCAGTGAGTTCATGGTCTTCCGGGGGGCCTGGGCGGTCTTCCCGGCCATCACTGCGGCGACGACCATTGGGCTGGTGCTGGTGGCGGCCTACCTGCTCTGGACGATTCAGAAAGTGCTGCTGGGGCCGCTGAACCCGCGCTGGGAGAGGATGCCGGAGATCAACGCCCGCGAGGTCGTGGCACTGGCACCGCTGATGGTGCTGATGTTCGTCATCGGCGTGTGGCCGTCCTGGCTGATTAACCTCTTCAACGAGGCAGTGATGCGGCTGGTTGGGTAAGGAGGGAGGAATGCGGTTTTGAGGGCGGCGGCGATGCCGTCGCCCCAAAATCCCCTCCACACTCCCCTCCCCTCTCCTGACCCTTTGGTCAGGCGAGGGGCCGGGGGTGAGGTGGAGGGCCGGGGGAGGGGTGAGGACCCTCCTGGCCGCAGGCCAAGGGGAGAGAGGGCCAGGGGGTGAGGGCAATGACCTGGCGGGCAGTAAAACAGGCGTGTGGAATTTTTAATGCCTTCCCAAAGTGTCACCCATTTCGTTCAGAAAAAAATGAACCATCCCGAGTAGCGATAGCGCAAATGTGCGCGCAGTTTGGGACTCCGGTTCAAAGGCGCACTGGCTATCGTCATTATTTCCTATCTTGAATACCGGCGCCATATCCTGGCGGAATCGCGGCCGCAGGCAAGAGGAGCGAATGATGGGAACTGTTCAAACGTCGGAGAAGTTAAAAATGTTGGAGCGCCTCTACCGCCATGGCATCTGGAGCGAGGTGTTTGATCGCACCATTGATAAGTTGCTGGCTGTAGAGATGGAACAGGCTTTAGTGGAAAAGGAAGAACTAGAGAAACGGTTGGCGATTTACGAGGCTCAATATGGGATGGATTCTGCGGATTTCTATCGCCGCTTCCGGGTCGGAGAATTAGGGGATGAGATGGAATTTGTGGAGTGGAGCGTGTTCTATGAGATGTACCAGGCTTTGCTGCAAAGGCTGGAAATTTTAAGAGCCGAATAGAATGGCGACAACAACCGACTACGTTTTGCATATCAAAGTCCGCCTGCTGATAAGCCCAATTGTGGCTTCCTTCACAGTAGTTGAGGAAAAAGTGTGGTCGGATAGAGGATATGTTCGCATCCGATGTGTGCTGACGAACGGAGATGTGCTGGAGGTAGCAGAGTATTTTGTGCGAGAACAGGGTGAGTGTAGACCGGAAAGGTATCGCTATCAGTGGATGGAAGGAGGAACTCAGAAACTGTGCAGAAGGTGGGACAATGTAGAGCACTATCCTGGGTTGCCCAACTTCCCTCACCATATCCACCGGAGTGATGGAAGTGTGGCTCCTGGGGAGAGGTTGAGCATTATCCAATTACTGGATGTGCTGGAAAAGAACATCACCCAAGACAAGGTGAGGTGACGATGAACTTCCCATTCCTCAGCGTCATCATCTTCGCACCGGCAATGACCGCGGTCCTGATTCTGCTGCTGCCCAAAGACCGGCAGACGGAGCCGAAGGTGCTGGCTGCCGCCGGCACCTTCATCTCGCTATTGATGGCTATCTGGGTCTTTCTGGCCTACGACCGGACCCTGGGCGGCTACCAGTTCGTGGAGCAGATGCCCTGGCTTCCCGTCATCGGCTCCTCGTACTACGTGGGCGTCAACGGGATGGGGGTGATGCTGGTCCTCCTGAACGCCCTCCTCCTCTTCTGCGCCGTCCTCATCTCCTGGCACATAGAGGAGCGGCCCCGCGAGTTCTTCGCCCTGCTCCTGCTGATGGGCGTGGGGGTCTTCGGCGCGTTCACGCTCCTGGACCTCTTCCTGCTTGTCCTCTTCTACGAACTGGTCCTCTTCCCCATCTACCTGCTCATCGTCAACTGGGGCTGGAAGCCGCTGCGGGAGTACGGGGCGATGAAACTGACCCTCTACCTGCTCCTGGGGAGTCTGGTCGCCCTGGTCGGCATCCTGGCCATTTACTTCACGTCCGGCCTGCGGACCTTTGACATGGTCGCGCTGGGCGGGGTGAAGTTCTCGCCGGAGTTCCAGCGGACCTGGTTCCTGCCCATATTCGTGGGCTTCGGCGTCCTGGCGAGTCTCTGGCCCTTCTACTCCTGGTCCCCGGACGGATACGCCGCAGCGCCCACCGCCGTCTCCATGCTCCACGCGGGAGTACTGAAGAACGTCGGGGCGTTCACCGCGTTCCGGGTCGCCGTGCTTCTCCTGCCCGAAGGGGCGAAGTTCTGGATGCCCTACGTCGTCTTCCTGATGGTGATGAACGTCGTCTACGCCTCGTTCATCGCCCTGGTCCATACCGACTTCAAGTACATCATCGGGTTCGCCAGCGTCGCCCACCTGGGGGTGGTGCTGATGGGTTTCGCCGCGATGAACGACCTGGGCTGGAGCGGCGCGGTCACCATGATGTTCGCCCACGGCATCATCGCCGCCATGTCCTTCGCCATTGTGGGGATGGTGTACGACCGGACCCATATCCGGGAGATCAAAGAACTGGGCGGCATGATCCGGCGACTGGCGCCGGCGGCCCTGGGCTTCGCCATCGCCGGGTTCGCCTCTATGGGGATGCCCGGCTTTCTGGCCTTCGTCGCCGAGGTGCAGGTGTTCCTGGGACTGTGGAAAGCGGCCAGCCTGGCGCCCTGGTATCCGGTCATCGCCATTATCTCCGCGCTGGGGATCATCGGGACGGCGGCCTATATGCTGCGGGCGTTCCAGTACGTCTTTATGGGCGAACTGAAGCCGAAGTTCGCCGACATTCCGCCGATCGGCCCGCTGGATAAGGTCGCGATTGCACTGATGAGCCTGCCGCTGATCGTGGGCGGCATCTACCCGCTCCTCGTCCTGCCGGTGGTCCAGTCCGGCGTCCAATCCGTCCTGGCCGTCCTGGGAGGTGCATAGATGGGCGTCACGACCTTCAACCCGACCTGGCTTCTCGCTATCCTGCCGGAACTTCTCCTCCTCGCCCTGGCGGTGGTGGTGCTGGGGGTGGACCTGGCCCTGCCAACGGAGCGGAAGCGGACGCTGGGGCTGTGGACGGCGGGAGGTCTCATCGTCGTCCTGGCCGTCACGTTGTTGGTGCCGCTGCCGCAGGGGCCGGCCTTCGGCGGCGCGGTGCGGATAGACGGCGTCGCCGGGGTCTTCCGCGTCATCTTCCTGCTGGGCGGCATCCTGGTGGCACTGATGTCTATGGACTTCCGACCGTTGCGCCAGGACGGCCCGTACTACGGCCTGCTCCTCTTCTCCCTTCTGGGGATGTCACTGATGGCGGTCGCCGAAAACCTGGTGATGCTCTACGTGGCGATGGAACTGACCGGCATCAGCGCGTACGTCCTGGTCGGCTACCTGCGGGAGACGGAGCTGTCGGCGGAGGCGGGGCTGAAGTACTTCCTGTTCGGGGCCTTCAGTTCGGCGGTGATGCTCTACGGCTTCTCCTGGCTTTATGCCTTCGCGGGCGGGACGGGGTACGGTCAGTTGGCGCAGGCTCTCCGGTACATTCCCTTCCCGCTGGCGGTGCTGGCCTTCCTGATGGTGCTGGTGGGCTTTGGGTTCAAGGTGGCGATGGTGCCCATGCATTTCTGGGCACCCGATGTCTACCAGGGCGCGCCGACGCCGATCACGGCGTTTCTCTCCGTGGGCTCCAAGGCAGCGGGGTTTGCGGTGCTCCTGCGGGCGCTGCGGTTCCTCTTCCCTGCGCTGGAGACGACATGGGTGGTGCTCCTGGTGGCCATTTCTATGGTGACGATGACGCTGGGCAACACCTTTGCGGTCTGGCAGAAGAACATCAAGCGGCTGCTGGCTTACTCCAGCATCGCCCAGGCCGGATACGTCCTCATCGGCGTGGCGGCGGCCTCGCAGATGGGGGTGGCGTCGGCGGCCTTCTATCTCATCATCTACACGGTGATGAATGTGGCCGCGTTCGCCGTGGTGGTGCTGGTCTCCAACCTGACCGGAAGCGAGGACGTAGAGAGTTTCTCCGGCCTGGCCCGGCGGTCGTCGTTCCTGGGGTGGAGCATAATGCTGGCACTCTTCTCGCTGGGGGGCGTGCCTCCCTTCGGCGGGTTCGTGGGGAAGTTGCTCATTTTCGCCGGCGCGATCCAGAGCGGCCTCATCGCGCTGACGGTGGTGGGCGTGATCAACGTCATCATCGGCCTCTACTACTACCTGAGCGTGGTGAAAGTGGTCTTTGAGCGCCGCTCCGAGCAGGAGCACGAGCCGCTGGAGGTGCCGGCGCCGTCCAAATGGGTGCTGGGCATCACGATGGCGGCGATTGTCTTGTTGGGCATTCTGGCCTATCCGGTCTATCAGTGGGTGTGGCAGGCGAGCGCGGGATGGTTCTGAAACGTGAAACGTGAAATGTGAAGCGTGAGATGTGGATAGATGGTCCGAAAGATTCGTACTATGGTTGGAGATGGAGATGGCCAGAAGGGCGGGGGATTGGATGCGGCAGGCGGAGCGGGATTTCCGGCACGCGCGGAACGCGCTGGAGCACGGAGATTACGAATGGGCCTGCTTTGCCGCCCAGCAGGCTGCTGAGAAGGCTCTGAATGCACTGTACGAACAGGAAGGATGGGAAGCGCGGGGGCATTCTATTCTCGGTTTGCTTCGGGGGTTAAGAGACTCGTACGAAGTGCCTGACCAGTTCTACCCTTTTGCCCGTCTTCTGACCCGATACTACATTGAGGCCCGCTATCCGAACGGGTTTCCGGAGGGGGCTCCGTTTGAGTATTTTGATGAGGAGATGGCCCAGGAGGCGGTCCATGCGGCAGAGGCGATTCTGCGATGGTGTGGAGATATTCTCGGTGGACGCGAGGGCTCTCCGTCAGCACCTTGAGGAAATCGCGACCCGCATTCGGCGGGAACATCCGAAGGTCCAGACGGTGCTCCTCTTCGGCTCTTTTGCCCGGGGCGATTTTACACCTCACAGCGATGTAGATGTGGCGATTCTTTTGAGCAGAAACGGTGAACCCTTCCTGGCGCGGGCGGATGTTTTTATGGATTACTTTGCCGACCTGCCGTTGGACGTGAACCTGCTGGTCTACACCCGGGAGGAGATAGATCGGATGCTGTTGGAGGGGAGTCGGCTGGCGAGGGCGGTGGTTGAGGGTGTGCCCCTGGGGCAGGAGGAAGCGCGATGAGTGAGCGGAAGGGATTGGGATGGCGCGAAGGGGCGTTTCTGGCAGAGGCAGCCGCTCAGATCGGCTGCCTGACGGTGGTGGTCATTCTGCTGGCGCTGGGGGCGGGCCTGTGGCTGGATAGCCGCCTGGGGACCAAACCCTGGTTCACCCTGGGGCTGGTGCTGGCGAGCATCCCCCTTAGTCTCTATATGGTGGTTCGGCTGGCCCTCTCCGCGGCCCGGCGGGCACAGAAAGAATCGGGAGAATCAGGAGAATCAGGAGAATCAGGAGAATCAGAAGAATCAGGAGAATCAGGAGAATCAGGAGAATCAGCGATTCTTTGATTCTTGAATTCCGGAGGTGGGAATGAAGCGAGCGGTCACGGTTGTGGCAGTCATTGTCCTGATCGGCCTGTGCGTGTTTTCGTGTGTCATCGGCCCGCTGGGAAGGAAATGGGTAGTGCGGCCACACATCCAGATGGCGGCGGAGACCTTCCCGGTGGGGCCGGTACGGGTGTCCAATACGCTGTTGGGCCTGCTTCTGGCCGACCTGGTGCTCATCGGCCTTTTCCTGGCCGGTACCCGGCATATCCGCGCCGGGCGGCCCGAGGCAATGGTGCCGCGCGGGCTGCAGAATCTGGTGGAGGCCATTTACGAGTTCCTCGCCAACTTCCTGCGCGGCATCCTGGGCGAGCGGGCGGAGAAGATGCTCCCACTGCTCATCACTTTCTTCCTGTTCATCCTGGTCGCCAACTGGATTGAACTCTTTCCGGGCTTTGATACCGTCGGCCTGATAGAGCACGTCCACGGAGGGGAAGGGCACGCCGTCCGGCAGGTGGGGCCGTTTCTCTTCCTGACCCACGAGGAGGGAGAGTACACGCTGGTCCCCTTCCTGCGGGCCGCCAACACCGACCTGAACGTCCCGCTGGCGCTGGCGCTCATCTCGGTCTTTATGACCCAGGTCTACGGCGTCCAGGCACTGGGGTGGGGGTATTTCTCCCGTTTTATCAACATCAAGGCCCTCACCAGCGGCGGCCTGATGGGGGTGATGAACTTCCTGGTGGGCCTTCTGGAGACGCTGAGTGAGTTCACCAAGATCATCTCCTTCGGCTTCCGGTTGTTCGGCAACATCTTCGCCGGAATGGTCCTGCTGCTGGTCATCTCGTCGCTGGTGCCCTTTGTGGCGCCGGTGGTCTTCTATATTCTGGAGTTATTCGTGGGCGCGGTCCAGGCCCTAGTCTTTATGATGCTGACGGCAGCGTTCACTGCTGTGGCGACCGCAGGACACGGGGAGCATCACTAAACGTGAAACGTGAAACGTGAAAATTGAAACGTGAAGGAGGAGATTATGGAGCTCAGCAAGGATGTCATCAAATTGCTGGCGGCCGGTCTGGCGATCGGCCTGGGGGCTCTCGGGCCGGGGATCGGCATCGGGCTGGTGGGTCTGGGCGGGGCCCAGGCGACTGGACGGAACCCGGAGGCGTCCGGCGCGATCCTCACCAACATGATCCTGGCCATCGCGTTCGCCGAGGCCGTTGCGATCTACGCCCTGGTCGTCGCGCTGATCCTGATTTTCGTGGCGTAAGGAGGCCGGCATGGAAGGTTTGGGGATCAATCCCTGGATGCTGCTGGCCCAGATTGTCTCGTTTCTCCTTCTGCTGTTCATTCTGAGCGCCGTTGGCTACAGGCCCATCCAACGTATCCTGCAAGAGCGACAGGAACGAATCCAGAAAGGGCTGGAGGACGCGCGCGCAGCGGAGGAGGCCCGGGTCCAGATAGAGGCGGAGCGAGAGGGAATCCTCTCCCAGGCCCGCGCGGAGGCGGATGGGCTGGTGGCCGAAGCCCGGCGGCAGGCCCAGGAGGAGCGGGAGAAACTCCTGGCCCAGGCCCGGGAGGAGGCGGAACGCATCCGCGCCACGGCCCGCCAGGAGGCGGAAGCGGAGCGGGCACAACTCCTGGGCCAGATGCGGGAGCAGATCGTAGCACTGGCGATGGCGGCGGCCCACAAACTGGTGGGAGAGGCGTTGGACGAGCAGCGGCAACGCGCGCTGGTGGCAGAGTTCTTCAGCGGGGTGCGCGCGGGCCGGGTGGAAATCCTGCCCGAGGAGATGGGACCCGCCGAGGGGCCGGTGATGGTCACCAGCGCGGTCCCGCTGACGGAGGCGGAGGCGTCCGTGGTGCGCCGGGAACTGGCCGCGCGGCTGGGCCGGGAGCCCGAGGTCCTCTTCCGGGTGGACCCGGCGGTGCTGGGCGGGCTGGTGGTCCGCATCGGCGACCGGATTGTGGACGCCAGTTTCGCCGGGCAACTGGAGCAGATGCGCCGGGCGCTGGCCGAATAGCGACGCCCTGCTGCACCAATTCATCGGATTGAGGGGGCAACAACCTGGGTTGTTGTCCCTTTTTTTGTTGATCCCGGCGGGGCTTACAAGGGCCCTGCGCGGGAATTCCTGCATGTCAGAAACGCCAGGATCAGGGCGAGGTATTTTGCGGCTTCGCACTACCTACCCGACAGTTTGGAAAGCAGGACGCGGACGAGCGCGGAAAACGCGGAAAAAATCTCCCTTTCGTTCTCACACCAAGACACAAAGGCACAAAGAAAATCAACATAAATCTTTGTGATCTTTGTGCCTTTGTGGGAGATGCCTTTTGCCCTGCGTTTTGAAAAAAAAGCATCTATCCGCTTTTCCGCGTCCTGTAACACACGGAAGAACACGGAAATGCACGGAAAATCTTTTTATTGCCGTGTTCATCCGTGTTTGTCCGCGTTTTTCCGCGTCCTATTTGAAAAGTGTCAGGTAGCCAGTTGCACCACCAGTTTCCGGGTAGAACGGTACTTCTGGGCTATTGAAGGAGACCCGTTTTGTAGTGTATAATGAAACAAGCCTATGCTATCAGTGGCGTGGCCGGTGAGTCGTTCCATATTGGGGAGAAAGGGGGTGAGCATTATGGTATATATTCCCCAAGAGGATGGTCAGGGCCTGGTAGAGTATGGGTTAATTCTCATTCTCGTAGCGGTTGTCGTTGTCGTCGTTCTCACTCTGTTGGGCACCCAACTCAGCCAGGTGTTCTCAAAAGTTGCCGGTAGTATACCGGGTGGGGGATAGTACCCGGAAGCCTAAGCCCTGCCATCCTGTAGAATAGCGATATCACAGTATCCGGGCGGGGGAAAGCAGGGGCGGGCGGCATAAAGCCGCCCGCCCCTGCTTTTTCGGTGGTAGTAGAAAGGTGGAATCTTGCGCTACGCGTCCATATCCGGCACGCTGCGCCGGAGACTCTCGTATTGCTCCAGGGCCTTCCCAGCCCCGATGGCCACACAGGCCATCGGCGCTTCGGCCACCCACGCCGGCACCCCGGTCTCCCGGGTGACCAGTTCATCTATCTTCCGCAGGAGGGCCGTTCCGCCCACCAGCGCGATGCCCCGCTCAATAATATCCGAAGCCAGTTCCGGCGGGGTGCGTTCCAGCACTCCCTTGATGACCCCCATCATCGCCATCAGTGGCTCGTTGATCGCCTCCGTCACCTCATCTGAACTCAGGGTCACAATGCGCGGAAGCCCCGTCACCTGGTCCCGCCCCTGGACTTCCATCTTGAGCGGGGGGTCCAGGGGAAGCGCGCTGCCGATGCAGATTTTGACCTCCTCCGCCGTTGGCTGGCCGATGAGCAGGTTGTATTTGCGGCGGACGTAGGCGATGATGGCATCGTCCAGCCGTAATCCGCCAACGCGGACCGAGTTCGCAACAACGATGCCATTCATCGCAACAACGGCGGCCTCGCTGGCCCCGCCACCCAGGTCCACCACCATGTTCCCGGACGGAGTATCCACCGGTAAGCCCGCACCGATGGCGGCGGCCAGCGGTTCGGGGATCAGGTGTGCCCGACCTGCACCGGCATCCAGCGCGGCCTCCCGGACGGCTCGCCGCTCCACACTGGTCACCCCGTAGGGAACGCTGATCATCACCCGGGGGCGGAAGAGCCAGGACGCTCCGCCTGCCTTGCGGATGAAGTAGCGGAGCATCCGCTCGGTGACGGTGTAGTTGGCGATGACGCCGTCCCTCAGCGGGCGGACGACTTCCAGGGTGCCGGGAGTGCGGCCCAGCATGGCCCGGGCCTCCTCGCCTACCGCGATAATTTTGCGCTCATGCACCGACACCGCGACGACCGACGGCTCTTGCAGAACCACGCCCTGGCCCCGCACGTAGACCAGGACGTTGACAGTGCCCAGATCAATCCCCATTTCTTTGCCTGGCAAGTTGCCTCCTCAAAGGTGAAGCGTGAAACGTGAAGCGTGAGATGTGAAGTAGGGGCTATGAGTGTTCTTCGGTGGGGGGACGAGGACGATAGCGCCGGGCGACCCGCAGGCGCAGTTGGGCCTTCCGCAGGGCCATCATCGCCTCTGCCCGCAACTCCGGAGGTGGTTCCTTTTTGAGGAGTTCCTCCGCTTCCCGGCGGGCCCGTTCCGCCTGCTCTGCGTCCACTTCATCGGCCCGCTCCCCCACATCCGCCAGCACGATGACCCGGTCCGGGAGGACCTGGATAAAGCCACCGTAAATGGCAAAAGACAGTTCCTCTTCCCCCCGCCGCGCCACCAGTTCTCCCACCGACAGAGTGGACATCAGGGGCGCGTGGTGGGGCAGAATGCCCATTTGCCCCTCTGCGCCGGGGGCCAGGACCGAATCCACTTCGCCACTGAATAGTTGCTTCTCGGGGGTTACCACTTCCAGTCGCAAGCCCATATCGGTTCTCCTATCCGCGCATTAACCGCAAAAACTCGTCTACGCTGAGGCCTGCCTGACGGATAAGCGCGCGAAGTGTACCTCTGTCCAGTTCGGGGTGGTCCGGCACGACCACCTGAGCAAAGGGAACATCGCGGCGTAAAATCATGGGGCTTCCCTCCCGCCGCTTCAGGTAAAACCCGATTCTACTACGACAATGGCAAATTCTAATGAATATTAGGAATACAACTTGCTTTCATTCTGAGGAGAGATACAATAATGGCTATGACAACGGAAACCGTATCCCAAGTTTTGATGAATCCGGACCGCTGGGGACTCCCTGCTGAAGCGGTAGAGTATCTGCCCAGAGCCCTTCAGGAATTCTGGCAGCGATACCGCCACCACTTTCGGAACAGCACCCGAGACCCGGCCCTGTATGCCT
>CALDFY010000056.1 GCA_937942115.1 uncultured Anaerolineae bacterium
GGCGGGACCGCCGCCTGCTGGAAGCCATCGCCTGGTGCCTGGTTGTCTCCTTTGCCACCTACTGGGTGACCGTCCTGGGCGCGGAGCGGTACCCGGTCCTGGGCGCAATGATGCTCCCCAAAACCATCGCCTATCTGGTCGCCATCATCCTGCTATATCGGCTGGCCTTCGTCCGGCCGGCTGAAGCCGGAACCTGATAGGAGAGGTAGTAGTAGATGGACCTTCCCCGCACTGCAGATGTCGTTATCATCGGCGGCGGGGTGATGGGCACCAGCACCGCCTATCACCTCGCCCTGAAGGGCTGCCGGAACGTCCTCCTCCTGGAGCGGGAGCCCTTCTTCGGCATCCAGGCCACCGGCAAGTGCGCCGGGGGTATCCGCTACCAGTTCGGCACCGAAATCAACGTTCGCCTCTCCCTCCTCAGCCTCCCCATGCTGGACCGCTTTGAGGAGGAGTTGGGCCAGCCCATCGGCCTGCGCTACTGCGGCTACCTCTTCCTGCTCACCCGCGAGGAGGACGTGGAGGCCTTCCGCCGCAACGTGGAGATGCAGCACCGGCTGGGCGTGATGACCCAATGGCTGGAGGTGGACGAAATTGCCCGCATGGTGCCCCTCATCAACCTGGAAGGGGTTTTGGCGGGGACTTTCCACGCGCGGGACGGCCTGGCCGACCCCAACTCCGTCGTTCAGGGGTACGTCGCCGGGGCGCGACGGCTGGGGGCCCGACTCCTCAACGACGTGGAGGTCACCGGCATAGAGGTCGCCGGGGGCCGGGTGCAGGGCGTGGTGACCCACCGGGGGACGGTCGCCACCCCGGTCGTCGTCAACGCGGCAGGGCCCTGGGCCGGAGAAGTCGGACGGATGGCCGGGCTGGACATCCCCATCGTCCCCATCCGCCGCCAGATTGTCGTCACGGGGCCGCTCCCGGAGGTCCCGCCCGACTTCCCCTTCGTCATTGACTTCGCCCAGTCCCTCTACTTCCACCGCGAGGGGCCGGGCATCCTGACCGGCATGTCCAACCCGAACGAACCGCCCGGATTTGACCAGTCCGTAGATGAGGAGTGGGAACTGGTGCATCTGGAGGCGGCGATGAAGCGGATGCCGATTCTGGAGAAGGCCACGCTGGCCAGCCACTGGGCCGGCCTCTACGAGGTCACGCCGGACGCGCATCCGATTCTGGGCCGGGTGCCCGAACTGGAGGGATTCTACATCATCGGGGGCTTCAGCGGGCACGGCTTTATGCACGGCCCCGCCTGCGGGCTCCTGCTGGCAGAGGAGATTCTGGACGGTCGGGCCCACACGCTGGACGTCTCTTCCCTCTCCATCACCCGCTTCCGCGAGGGCCGGTTGATCCGGGAGTACAACGTGGTATAATTCCTGCAGGACGGCCTTCCCGGGCCGTCCCGATGGGCCGAAAAGCCCGTTCTGTATGGGGTAACCTTACCGGGTATCAGGGGGGACGGGGCCGTCGCTGGTCCCGTCCTTTGCGTTTCTACAGGAGGCGGCGAAGAAATGGCACGGCGAACTCCCATCACCCTATGGATCGGTCTCGCCCTCGGCGTCCTGCTGGCGCTGGCCTGGACTGGAGCCCTGGCCGCGCCGCCGGAGCCCCCCGCCCACATCGCCCCGCCTCTGCGCGGGCCCGACAATTACGCCTTCGCTCCCCTCCCCCCTCCCGAACCCCGAATCGCCCCCGCTGCCGTCACCCTGAAGGGAGTGGCCATCGTGGGAGATGTCGGAGATGCGACGGCTACCTATCAGCAGGATATGGACCGGGCCGTCGCCGCCCTCCAGAACCACGGCGTCGTGGTGGAGAAATTCTACTATGGCAAGCGTTCGTTCACGTGGGCGGACATCGTCACCGCCGCGACGGGCGCCCACTTCCTGCTCTATATGGGCCATGGGGTCTACTGGGGCGGCACCTGCACCCAGCCCACCCTGGTTGGCGGCTTCTACCTGGGTTCCGGCCAGTTTGTCCATCCGGACCAGATTCGCTCCGACCTGAACGGCCGCATAGCCCCCGGCGCGGTGGTCATCTTCAGCCACGCCTGCTTCAGCGCGGGCCAAACGGCCTGCGACCCCTCCGGTTCCCCGCCCCAGGACGAGGCGGCCCGGCGAGTCCAGATATACGCCGCCCCCTTCGCGGACATCGGCCTGAACGCCTACTTCGCCAACAACTACTTCTACTCCGCCGAGAATTACGTCAACCGGATTCTCGCCGACCCGGTGACCCGTCAGACGGTGGGGGACATTTTCAAGAGCGTCTATCCCAACGACCCCAGCAAATTCCGGGACCTCTCCTACCCCAAACCGGCATACGACATGTGGCTGAACGGCGAGACGGGCGCCTGGCATCACGCGTTTGTCGGCGTCCCTTCCTATCGCTTTACCGCCGACCTCTGCGAACTGGCCCCGCTGCCGGGCGTGCTCACATTCACCTACAGCCTGGCGACGGGAGTCCTGCGCCCGCCCGGCCGGACGGTCACCCCAACCGCCCTCTATTGTCCGCTGAACTGGACGGCCGTCCGGAGCGGCGACTGGTTCACCATCATCCCGACCTCCGGGCGAACCCCGACGGATAGCCTCCGGATCCAGCCCCTCACGACGACCCTCTCCGGGTACGCCGTTGGACGCTACACGGGCACCATCACCGTCACAGTGACCGACCCGCCGGGAACGGCCAACGGCGTCCAGCGGATGACCGTGACGGTGGATGTGGGCCGGCCGCGCCTGGCGGACCTGCCGTCCGCCCTGACCTTCACGTATTTCATCTCTGACGGCACACTGCTCCCTGCCGCCCCCACGCTGACCCTGCAGAATGTCGGCTCTGAGGACCCGCTGGCGTGGACGGTGGTGGGAAGCGGGACGTGGTTCACCTTCGCGCCCGCATCCGGCACGACTCCCCAGACCCTCTGGATCACCCCGACAACGCTCCCCAGCACCCCGATCACCCTGACGGGACGCCTCACCGTGACTGTCGTCTCTCCGACCGGCACCCTCAGCCCGGTCCAATCCACCGTCCTGGCCCTGCGGGTTGT
Organism: uncultured Anaerolineae bacterium; assembly: GCA_937942115.1. Classification (GTDB taxonomy): domain Bacteria; phylum Chloroflexota; class Anaerolineae; order B4-G1; family DUEL01; genus SpSt-77. The sequence goes on from CALDFY010000056.1 coordinate 3,038, forward strand.
TTCGGGAGACCCCTGGCGCGCGTATCTGCCGTGTGTGATGCGGCGTTAACAGGGGGCGGCGGCCGAAGGCC
>CALDFY010000057.1 GCA_937942115.1 uncultured Anaerolineae bacterium
CGGGATGAACACCGTAGGGCCGCTTTTCATTTGCTCTTTGCCTCCCGCTCCCCTGCTCCCTGCTCCCCGCGACCTGCCACTTGCCCCCTGCACAGAACCGGCTATAATATACATAGCCGGAGGCCCGAATGAACGAAGAGCCGCATTCCTCTCCCGACCCAGCGCAGGAGGATTTCGCCAGGCTGCTGAACGAATTCACCCCATGCGCCCATCTCCAACGCGGTGACGTTGTCCAGGGGCGGGTCGTGCGCGTGAGCCGCGACCTCATCCTTGTGGATGTGGGCACCAAGTGCGAAGGTATTATCAGCGGCCCGGAACTGGAACGGATAGACCCCAAAACCCTTGCCCGATTGAAACCCGGAGACCGGGTGATGGTCTACGTCGTGGACCCCGAGGGGCCCGGGGGTGCTCCGGTGCTCTCCTTCACCCGGGCGCAGGCGGAACAGGATTGGGCCTACGCCTGCTCCCTCCAGGAAAAGGGGGAACTGGTAGAACTGACCGTCGCTGCTGCGAATCGGGGAGGCCTCATCGTCTATCTGGGGCGACTGCGGGGATTCGTCCCTGCCTCCCACCTCTCCCCCTCCCGGGGCGCTCCCCGCGTCTCCGACCCCGATTGCTGGCCGTTCCTCTCCCGCCTGGTCGGCACCTCCCTGAAACTGGCCGTCATTGAGGCCGACCGGGAGCGCAATCGGCTCATTCTCTCCGAACGGGCGGCAGAGGAGCAGCGCCAGGCCCGGTCACGGGCCGACATTCTCAATTCCCTCCGGGAAGGCGAGGTTCGTCCTGGGCGCGTGAGCAACCTGACCCCCTTCGGCGCCTTCGTGGACATCGGGGGAGTGGATGGCCTGGTCCACCTCTCCGAAATCTCTTGGGGGCGGATAGAGCATCCTGGAGAAGTGCTCCACATCGGGCAGGAAGTGGAAGTGGTGGTGCTCTCCGTGGACCGGGAGCGCCAGCGCGTCTCCCTCAGCATCAAACGGCTCCAGCCGGACCCCTGGACTTCGGCGGGTCAGCGCTATCAGGTGGGGCAACTGGTGGAGTGTCGGGTCACCCGCCTGACCCGCTGGGGCGCCTTCGCCTGCATCGTGGGGGATGACGAGATAGAAGGGCTGATCCACGTCTCCGAACTGGACGGGCCGGATAGCGAAGCCATTCGCGATTTGGTCCGTCCCAATCAGGTGCTCACCCTCCGGGTCATCCGGATGGAGCCGGAGCGCCACCGCCTGGGGCTGAGCCTGCGGCAGGTAGACCGTTGGGAAGGAACGGCAGGCATGGAGGTACCGCAGGCAGGAGTTGAAGGCGATGGAAGACCACTGGAAGATGTTCACGCCTGAAGCGGAACGGGTGCTCCGCCTGGCCGAACAGGCCGCCCGGGGCATGCGCCACCTCTACGTGGGCACAGAACACCTGTTGTTGGGGCTGATGCAGGAAGAGGGCGGGGCGGCGAAAGTCCTGCGACAAATGGGCCTGCAGGAAAACCGCGTCCGTCAGGTCATCCTCCGATTGAACCCTGAGGAGCGACGATCTTCTCTCCAGCCCCCCCAACTCACCGAAGATACCAAACGGGTCATCCAGCGGGCCGTGGAGGAGGCCCGCCGTCGGGGAGACCCGAAAGTAGATACGGAACATCTGCTCATCGCCCTCACGCGCGAAGGGGATGCTCTGGCCGTCAGCGTCCTCCGGCGACTGGGCGTGAATACCGACCGGCTGCGGGAGGAAGCTGTCCGCTCCCTGGAACAGCGGCCCGTCCCGGTGAGCCGCCCCCGGACCCGCCAGCGGCCTGCCCCCAGCCCCCTGATGGGCCGCCTGGGCGTGGACCTGACGGCCCTGGCCGAAGAGGGAAAACTGGACCCCGTCATCGGGCGCGAGGCGGAGATAGAGCGGGTCATCCAGGTCCTGGCCCGTCGGACCAAGAACAACCCCGCCCTCATCGGCGAACCCGGCGTGGGCAAAACTGCCATCGTGGAGGGCCTGGCTCAGCGTATCGTCAGCGGAAACGTCCCCGCCATTCTGCTGGATAAACGGGTCTTCCAACTGGACGTCGGCTCACTGGTCGCCGGGACCATCTACCGGGGGCAGTTTGAGGAACGGCTGAAACGGGTCATTGAGGAACTGAAGAAGAGCGGCACCATTCTCTTTATTGACGAAATGCATGTGCTGGTCGGCGCCGGTGCCGGTGGGTCGGCCCTGGACGCGGCGAACATCCTCAAGCCAGCCCTGGCCCGGGGCGAACTCCAGTGCATCGGCGCTACCACGATGGACGAATACCGCCGTTATATTGAGTCCGATGCCGCCCTGGAGCGGCGCTTCCAGCCCATCATCGTCCGCGAACCCACCGTGGAGGAGACGGTGGAGATTCTGCGGGGACTGGCCCACCTCTACGAAGACCACCACCATGTCCGCTTCACCGATGAGGCCTTAACTGCCGCCGCCCGTCTCTCCGCCCGCTACATCTCCGACCGCTACCTGCCCGATAAAGCCATAGACGTCATAGACGAGGCCGCCTCACGGGTGCGGATTTACAAATCCCCGGAGGCCATCCGGCTCCGGGAATCCTGTGCCCGTCTGCGGGAACTGGAGGAACAGATGGAGACGGCCGTCCGGGCCCAGCGGTTTGAAGAGGCCCGGCGACTCCGTCTCCACATCCAGAACCTGGAACAGGAGATAGAGGCGCTGCAGAGCGGAAAAGACGGCGGGGAGTGGGCCACCGTCGGGGTGGAGGACGTGGCGGAGGTCGTCTCTATGTGGACCGGCGTCCCGCTGGCCCAGTTGGCGGCGGAACAGAGCCAGCGGCTGCTCCAGATGGAGGAAGAACTGGGCAAGCGCGTCGTCGGGCAGGACGAGGCCATCCAGACCCTGGCCCGGGCCCTGCGGCGGGCCTACGCCGGGCTGAAGGACCCCCGGCGGCCCATCGGCTCCTTCTTCTTCCTGGGCCCCACCGGCGTGGGCAAGACGGAACTGACCAAAGCGCTGGCCGCCTTCCTCTTCGGCAGCGAGGACGCGCTGATCCGGCTGGATATGTCCGAATTTATGGAGCGGCACACCGTCGCCCGACTGGTGGGCGCACCGCCGGGATACGTGGGCTACGAGGACGCGGGCCAGTTGACCGAGGCCATCCGTCGCCGCCCGTTCTCCGTGGTCGTTTTTGACGAGGTGGAGAAGGCCCACCCGGAGGTTTTCAACATCCTTTTGCAGATTATGGAGGAAGGGAACCTCTCCGACGCGAAGGGTCAGCGGGTGGACTTCCGCAACACCATCATCATTCTGACTTCCAACATCGGGGCGGAGGCCATCCGGCGGGGCGGTCTGGGCTTTGCCCTGCCCGCCGACCGGTCCGGGGAGGCCGAGCAGGAATACCGGGAGATGAGTCAGCGGCTGCGGGAGGAATTGAAGCGGACCTTCCGGCCGGAGTTCCTCAATCGGGTGGACGCAGTGATCGTCTTCCGGCCGCTGGGGCCGGAGCAGATTGCCCGGATTGTGGACCTGGAACTGGCGAAAGTGGCGAGCCGGCTGGCGGAGCGGGACCTGCGGTTGGAGGTCTCGGCGACAGCGCGGGAGTGGCTGGCCCGGGAGGGGTATTCGCCGGAGTACGGCGCCCGTCCTCTGCGCCGGGTCATCCAGACCCGGGTGGAGGATGCCATCTCCGAGGCGTTGCTGGCGGGCGACTTCGGCCCCGGCGACACCATTTACGTGGATGTGGAGGGGGAGGACATCCGTGTCCTCCGACATCCCTCCGGTTGAGGAGGAGACGGACGGGCCAGGCCCTTTGGGAAGGGCCTGGCCC
>CALDFY010000058.1 GCA_937942115.1 uncultured Anaerolineae bacterium
CCGAACTTCGTTCGGGAGAGGGGAGGGGTCGGGGGAGGGGTGAGGCCCATAAGCGTTAACTTAAGGCTGGCTTCGGCTCTCCGCTTCCCGCCGCCTCGGGCGCCGATTGGAAATCGGCCTCCCCCGGGGGCAACCGCGAGGGTTGCCCCTACGCTTCGCGCCGGGCGTCAACCTGCGTTGACGCGCGTCTCCGGAGGTCGGCGAAGGCCGACCTTGTTGCGAACGAAGTGAAGGGACTCGGCCGAAGGCCCAAAGAGGCTGGCTTCAGTCAGCGCCCGAGGCGGCGACCCAACTGGCGCAGCCCCTTCAGTTAACGCATATGCCCAACCCTCCCCTCTCCTGCAAGCGGGAGAAGAGAGAGTTAAGGAAGAGGTTTGCGGCGGCCGAAGGCCGCCGCAAAACCCCTTCTTTCCCCTCCCCTCTCCCGAACGAAGTTCGGGAGAGGGGAGGCCAGGGGGAAGGGTGAGGCCCATCACCCGGCAGGCGATAAAACAGACACCTGGAATTTTCATGCCGTCCAAAAGTGTCCCGATTTCGTTTGGAAAATGAACCATCCCGGCGCTTCCCACCCGGGTACCGCCGGGTAACCGCACAGGTGGAAAAATATTTTTTGTTCTTCGGGAAGGGGGTGGCCCGAAAGGCCGGGGATGGGGTGGGGGACACCCTCTTGCCCCTCTCCCCCAACCGTTGTATAATCCCCTCCGATGACCCCGATTCTGGGCCCGGATTCGCTGGAAGTGCTCTCCCGCGACGCGGAGCAGACCCGCCGCGTTGGAGTGCGGCTGGGGGAACTGCTGCGCGGGGGAGAGGTCATCTGCCTGGAAGGGCCGCTGGGCGTGGGCAAGACGGTCCTGGCCCAGGGCATCGGCGCCGGCTGGGGCGCGACCTCCCCGCTGCTGAGCCCCAGTTTTGTGCTGGTTCGGGAGCATCGCCGCCTCTCCGACTCCCAGCGCCTGCTCCATGTGGATTTCTACCGCCTCCAGGACCCTCAGGAAGCCCGGAGCCTGGGGCTGGAGGATGATCTGGAGGACGCCGACACCGTGGTGGTAGTGGAATGGCCGGAGCGGGCGGTGACCGTTCTCCCGCCCCGGCGGCTCTGGGTCCGCCTGGAGTTTGCCAACGGGGACCGGCGGCGTCTGCTCTTTACGGCCCAGGGGGACGCCTACCTCCCCCTCCTTCAGGCACTGCGGCGGGTTGTGTTCGGAGGGTGAGATGCTCCTGGCCCTGGATACCGCCACCCGCTTCGCCAGCCTGGCCCTCCACGACGGGCGCGTCCTGCGCTACGAGGCCACCTGGGAGGCCGGCCGCCAGCACACGACCCAACTGATGCCCCGCATTGTGGCCGCGCTGGAGGAACGGCGGATCGGGCCGGAGGCGCTCACCGCCGTGGCCGTCGCACTGGGGCCGGGCTCGTTCACCGGCCTGCGGGTCGGGCTGGCCATTGCCAAAGGGCTGGCCCTGGCGCGCGGGATTCCCCTGGTCGGCGTCCCCACGCTGGACATCCTGGCCGCCGCCCAGGGACAGAGCCGGTCCCCCCTGCTGGCAGTGATTCAGGCCGGACGGGGCCGTCTCTGCGCAGCGCGCTACCACTGGCGCCGGGGCTGGCAGCGGCGGGAAGGGCCCTTCCTGACCACCTGGGAAGACCTCCTGGCCTCCGTCACCCGGCCCACTCTCCTCTGCGGCGAGATAGACGAGAGGGGATTCCGCCTGTTAGAAGGATCAGGCGAAAGGATCACCGTTCTACCCCCCGCCCACTGCTTGCGCCGGGCCGGCTTCCTGGCCGAACTGGCCTGGGAGCGGGTCCGCCGGGGGGAGACGGACGACCCTGCCGCCCTGGCCCCCCTGTATCTGAACTGGCCATGAACGCTCCCACGCCCGCTCCCCAACCGTTCCCTTTTCTCTTCCGGCCCATGCGGGAGGAAGACATCGCAGAGGTTATGGAGATTGAACGGTACTCCTTCCCCCATCCATGGCCGGAATCCGCCTACCGGAATGAAGTCCGCTACGGGATCAATTCCCTCTTCTACATCCTGCAGCCATATTCGGAGCCGTCCCCAGCGAACTGGTGGGACCGGCTCTGGAAGCGGCGACGGGGAGAACGCTGTCCCGTCATCGGCTACGTGGGCATGCGCCTTCTCCCCGCAGAGGCCCATATCACCACCATCGCCGTCCACCCGGAGTGGCGCGGTCGGGGGCTGGGAAAGTACATCCTCCTGATGGCCATCCGGCAGGCCATGCAGCATCGCGTCCGGTTCGTCACCCTGGAGGTCCGGGCATCCAATCGGGTCGCCCAGCGACTCTACACCGACCTGGGCTTCCGGGTCACAGGCATCCAGCGGGGCTACTACCGGGACGGCGAAGACGCCTGGACGATGCGGCTGGGGCCGCTGGACGGGGCAGAAATAGAGCGCCTGGAGGAAATCCGCCGGGCGACGGAGGAGAGGATTGTGAAGCGTGAAACGTGAAGCGTGATATAGGCGGAGGTAATTTATGGAGGAACTGGAACAAATCGCCGCACAAATCCGTGCCTGTACGGCCTGCATCCTGCACCGGGGGCGCACTATGGCCGTGCCGGGAGAAGGGCCCGCCGACGCGGCCATCGTCTTCGTGGGCGAGGCGCCAGGCTTTCATGAAGACCAGCAGGGACGTCCCTTCGTCGGGCAGGCCGGCCAGTTTCTGGAGGAACTCCTGGCCGGCATCGGCCTGCGCCGGGACCAGGTCTACATTACCAACATCGTCAAGTGTCGGCCGCCGGGCAATCGCGACCCGCTGCCTGACGAGATTGCCGCCTGTAGCCCCTACCTGGACCGGCAACTGGCCCTCATTCGCCCCAAACTGGTGGTGACCCTGGGACGGTTCTCTATGGCCCACTTCCTCCCCCGCGCGCGCATCTCCGATGTCCACGGCCAGCCCCAGCGGGTGGGGGGCATCATCTGCTACCCGATGTACCATCCGGCCGCTGCACTCCATCAGCCCGCGCTGCGGCGGACGGTGGAGGAGGACTTCCGACGTATCCCGGAAGTGCTGGCGAAGGCGGAGGGCGTGGCCGAGTACCAGCCTCCGCCCCAGCCTGAACAGTTGCGGTTGTTCTAACTAATGTGCCAGGCACTTCAAGAAGTGCCCGGGTAACTATTCAGCCCTCCTCACCCCACCCCCAGCGGCTTCGCCGCTACCCCCTCCCCTCTCCTGACCTTCGGTCAGGAGAGGGGAGGGGGTGGCCCGAAGGGCCGGGGGAGGGGTGAGGCTGAATAGTTACGTGCCTGGCACATTTGCCCAATATGGAGAATCCGACCCTTCCGCTCACGCTGGCCATTCTGGTCGCCGCCGTCCTCCTGATCCTCAGCGAGCGGCTGCGGGCCGACCTGGTCGCCCTGCTGGTCCTGGTCGCCCTCGGCGCCTCCGGCGTCCTCTCCCCCCAGGAAGTATTCTCCGGCTTCAGCCGCTCCGCCGTCATCACCATCATGGCCATCTCCATCCTGGCCGAAGGCCTCCGCCGTACCGGAGTGACCGACCGGATGGGCGACCTGCTCCTCCGTCTGGTGGGGAGACGGGAGTCCCTTCTGGTTGTCGGAGCCATGATGGCAGGGGCCGCGCTTTCCCTATTTATGAACAACATCGCCGCCGCCGCCATCCTGCTCCCCACCATCTCGTCGGCGGCCCGCAAGGCCGGGATCACCCCCACCCGGTTGCTGATGCCCCTGGCCTTCGGCACCCTCCTGGGCGGCATGGCGACGCTCCTGACCACCACCAACATCGTCGTCAGTGGATTGCTGATAGACCAGGGACTGCGGGGGTTCGGCATCCTGGACTTCGCCCCGGTCGGCCTGCCGCTGGTGGCCATCGGTGTGGCCTATATGACCCTCTGGGGCCACCGCCGGCTCCCCGTTCAGCCCATCCGCGAGCGCACCGAAGGGGTCCGTCCTCCGGAAGGAGACCTGGTCCAACTCTACCGTCTGGGAGAACGGCTGTTCCGCGCCCGGGTGCCGGCCGGGTCCTATCTGATAGATAAACCCCTTTCCCGCAGCACTTTCCGGGAAATCTACGGCTTGAACGTCGTGGGGCTGGAACGGGACGGTCGGGTGACGCTGGCCCCATCCCCCGATTTCGTCTTTCGGGAAGGGGACGTGGTGCTCCTGGAGGGGAATCTGGAGGAGTTCCGCCGCCGGGACCGTCCTCCGTACCTGGAGATTCTCCCGCCGCGCGAGTGGCGGGAGGAAGACCTGGAGTCTCCGGCGGTGGTCGTGGTGGAGGCCGTCCTCTCCCCCCGCTCCGGCCTCATCGGTCAGACCCTGCGGGGCGCCCAGTTCCGCGAGAAGTACGGCTTCACCGTCCTGGCCATCTGGCGGGCCGGGCGTCCCATCCGCACCAATCTCTCCGACCTCCCCCTCCAGTTCGGGGACGCGCTGCTCCTCCAGGGCCCCCGGGAGCGGCTCCCCGTCCTGCGGAGCGAGCCGGACCTGATCCTGCTGGCGAACGAGAAGGAGTACCGGCCGGTGGCGGGGAAAGGCTGGCTGGCCGCTGGCATCGCCCTGGTCGCCCTTGCTCTGGCCGCCGTCCGCTACCAGGCCGTGGCGGAGGTCCTTCTGGGCGGCGCGCTGGCCATGATGCTGGCCGGTGTGCTGACAATGGATCAGGCCTACGAGGTCATTGAGTGGAAGACGGTCTTCCTGGTGGCGGGGATGATGCCGCTGGGGATTGCGATGACCAAAAGCGGGGCGGCGGCCTGGCTGGCGGAACGGGTCCTGGCCCTCATCGGCGCTGCCGGCCCGATGGGGTTTCTGGCGGGCCTGTTCCTGCTGGCGATGGGGCTATCTCAGGTCATGCACAGCGCCGTCGTCGCCTCCGTTGTCGTGCCTATCGCCATCCAGTTGGCCCGACAGACCGGCCTGAGCCCGCAGGCGCTGGCGATGACCGTTGCCCTGGCGACCTCCACGACCTTCCTGACGCCGCTGGGGCATCCCGTCAACGTGCTGGTGATGAACGTGGGCGGCTACCGGGCGCGGGACTATCTGCGGGTCGGCTGGCCGCTGACGCTGCTGGTCTTCGGCACCGTCCTGCTGCTGGTGCCCATCTTCTGGCCGCTGAGATAGGCGCTGTTTGTAGTCAGCCACGCAGCGCAGCGGAGGGGCGTTTCCAGACGGCACTCCCCTTCGTTTCGTGCCTTACTACGAACATTGCGCAGCGGAGGGGCGTTGTTTGTAGTCAGCCACGCAGCGCAGCGGAGTGGCGTTGTTTGTAGTCAGCCACGAAGCGCAGCGGAGTGGCGTTTCCAGACGGCACTCCGCTGCGTTCCATGCCTTACTACGAACATCATCCGCACCGGGCGGGTGGCGAAGGGCCACACCGAGGTTGGCCCGAGGCGCCGCCTGCCCCCATCTCTGCAAGGAGTGGGATATGTTCTCCACGTTTGACGAAGCCCGACAGTTTGTCCAGCGACACGACATCCAGATGGTGGACCTCAAATTCACCGACCTGGGGGGCCGGTGGCACCACCTCACCCTCTCTGCCTCCCAGTTCACCCCGGCCCTGATGGAGGAAGGCGTGGGGTTTGACGGTTCGGCCGTCGGCCTGAAATCGGTCAAGGCCGGCGATATGGTCCTGGTCCCCGACCTCTCCACGGGATTTGTGGACCCCTTCTGGGAGGTGCCGACGCTCAGTTTCATCTGCACCACCCTGGAGGCCGACACGAAGGCCGTCTTTGCAAACGACCCCCGCAACATCGCCCGCCGGGCCGAGGCGTGGATGCGGGAGACCGGCATCGCCGACGAGAGCCGCTGGGGGCCCGAAATGGAATTCTACGTTTTTGACCGGGTGGCCTACGAGTACGGCCCCAACCGCTGTGGGTACCGGATAGAATCGGCCGAGGCGGATTGGGGAGACGGGGCCCCATCTGGCCACGTCATCCCCCTTCACGGCGGCTACCACGCCATCCCGCCGAAGGATACCCTTTACAACCTGCGGACGGAGATGACCCGGCACCTGGAGGCCATGGGCGTTCCGGTCAAGTACCACCACCACGAGGTCGGCGGGCCGGGGCAATGCGAGATTGAGACGCCGATGATGGGCCTGGTCCAGGCCGGGGACGCCGTGATGATGATCAAGTACGTCACCAAGATGGTCGCCCGCGCGCACGGCCTGACCGTCACATTTATGCCCAAGCCCCTCTACGGCGAGGCGGGCAACGGCCTGCACTTCCACCAGCAATTGTTCAAGGACGGCCGCAATCTCTTCTACGACCCTCAGGGGTACAGCCTGCTCAGCCGGACGGCGTTGCAGTATGTCGGTGGGTTGCTGGCGCACGGCCCCGCCGTCCTGGCGCTGACCAACCCCAGCACCAACTCTTACCGACGACTGGTGCCGGGGTATGAGGCGCCCGTCCTGGCCTTCTTCTCGGCCGGGAACCGGACGGCGGCGGTGCGCATCCCCCGCTACGCCACGAAGCCGGAGAAGGTGCGGATTGAGTTCCGTCCGCCCGATGCGACCGGCAACATCTACCTGGCCCTGGCGGCCCAACTCCTGGCCGGGCTGGACGGCATCCGTCAGGAGATAGACCCCACCGAAGCAGGCTTTGGGCCCATAGAGGCGGACGTCTTCTCATGGAGTGAGGAGCGACGGGCGGCCATTCGGCCGTTGCCGACCACCCTCTCCGACGCGCTGGACGCGCTGGAGACCGACCACGAGTTTCTCTGTGCCGGTGGGGTGTTCAGCGAGGACCTGATCCGGCGCTGGATTGCGGCCCGCCGGGAGGAGGAACTGGCGGTCCGCGTCCGTCCTCACCCCTACGAGGTCAAGTTATACTACGACGTGTGACCCCACAGAAACAGGATGCGGCGGGCGGCAACGCCGCCCGCCGCATCCCGTTGGCCCCCATTCGCCGCTCAGGACCGCCGCCGCAGCCCGCCCGGAAGGGTCAGCAGGCCGCCCACCAGCGCCAGCGCCGCCCCCAGCGCCATCATCATCCAGGGCAGGTCCGTCGGGATGTCCAGATGGGTGGTGATGCCCAAGATGAGGGAGAGGCCCAGGGGCAGGATGGCCATCTCGTTGTTGAGCCGCGTGATGGCCTGTTCCAGCCCCATCAGGGCCGGCACCGCGCCGGCCACGATCAACATTCCCCCCACGGCGACCAGCAGATGCCCCAGGGCCGAACGGCGCGGCCGGCCCGCGACATCCCGGAGGGTCCGGTAGAGCGACCAGAACACCCACACCCCGACCCATCCGTTGGCGGCGAACAGAACCATCCGGAACGTCGCGTCGGTCCAGAAGCGATACCACAGGAACAGCGGGCCCCGGATGGCCACCGGCGCCAGCGGCACAGCGCTCCAGAGCATCAGGGAGGCCGCCAGCGCGCTCCCGAACCGTCCGGCTCCGGCCCGCCGGTTCAGCAGCAGAAGGGATGCCGCGAAGGCCCCCATCACCACCGTCATCAAGAGGACGTAGTGCAGGGAGAGGAACGACGAGAGGGTCAGGTGGCCCAGAAGCAACAGGAGCACCGGCAGGCCGATGCCCACCGCACCGTCGGCCAGGGTGAAGGGGGGAAGGCCCGATAGCGCGCGGGGATCCGTCCAGCCGGCCCAGAGCGCCTTCAGGCCGTTGCGGCCTGTAAACGCCGGGAAGAGCCGGAGGATAGGGCCCGCGCCCAGGAGGAGCAGCGCCGCCGTCGCCAGCAGGAGCAGGCGGGCCAGCCCCATCATCGCCGGCCCCCGCAGAGCATGGGGCATCCCCGCGTCTACCGAGAAGAAGTTGAAGGCCGGGAAATCCCGGTCGGCGTCATAGCGGGCCAGGTGTTCGGCCCGCTTTTCCCCAAACCGGGCCCATGCGGTTCGCCAGTCCTCAAAGGCGGCGCGGTCGCCCGTATCCAGCCACCGGTAGTACCGCAGGAAGGCCCGGCGATACCAGGCCAGCGTCTCCAGCAGGTTCTCCTCGTACTCCAGCGAAGCCACCACTTTCGGGTAGAGTTCCGGCTGCCGCCAGGTGGCGGGGTCTATCTCCCGGACCAGCGCCCGCATCTGCCGGACGGCCTCCACTGCCTGGAATCCCTCCCCGATGGCCCCCTCCAGGTCCTCCCGGCTGACGTGGTACATCACGCTGAGGACGGAACTGGAGCCGTCCACGATGTCCCACTCAAAAATCCACATCATCGGGGTGGTCTCCAGGCCCAGCGCGCGCACCCGCTGGCGGGCGAAGGGGCCGATGTAGAGCCCCCGAAGGACCGGCTCGCGGGAACGCAGCAGGAGTTCGGTCATGTTGCGGACGGTTGTCGGGTCGTTGCCGAAGGTCCGGCGCACCCACATCTCGGTCAGCGCGACCATGTCGGCGTCCGGTTCCCAGGCCAGTTGGGAGGTCACCCAGGCGTTGGCGTCAATCCAGAGCCAGAAGCCGTAGAAAGGGTAAAGGGACATCGGCCCGGCCTGCTGGGGGCCGCCGCCCTGATTCCACTGCCAGAGGCCCCGGATGTGCGGGTTGGTCCGCCGGAATTCCTGCAGGGCGGCCTGATGCATAGGCGCGATGTAAGCCGGGAAAGCCATAAAGCCCTCAAACTCCAGCCGGTTCTGCATCTCCACCAGCCGCCCCTGTTCCCCCTGGGCCAGGGTGGGATTGAAGGGGAGGAAACTGTAGAAGTCGCCCATCACGTATTTGGTGGAGACCAGCAGGTTGGGAGAAGAGATGCCCTCCAGAATCCGGCGGTACGCCTCCACGTCTATGTGCATATTCCCCACCTCGCCGATGCCCACGGACCAACTGCGGAAGATGACCCATTTGTCGTGGGCCTCGGCGGCCTGGAGGAAGGCCCGCAGCATGGCTTGGACGGCGTCCACCGTCCGTACCGCCAGGACGCTGGTGTAGTCCCAGCCGGGGATGTTGTAGATGGCCCCGGCTTCGCCGATGCGAATCATCACCCCGTCCACGCAGGGCATTTCCTCAAACAGTTCCTCCAGCCCCAGGCGGTAGACCTCCCAGAATTCAGGGTTCTCCGTCGCTATGCCGCCGAAGCGGCGGTCAAAATATTCCCGGAGGGGCGTGGTCAGGGCCACCATGTCCGTCTCCAGGACCACCTCCAGGCCCATGTCGTGGGCGTAGCACATCAGGCGGCCCAATTGCTCCCGCATCGCCTGATGTCGCCCCCGGTAGGGGCTATCGGCCGGGTAGACCTCAAAGCCGCTGCCGACCCGGTCAAAGTCCACAAACTCCAGGAAGCCACCCAGGACCAGGCCGTTGTTGCCGTAGGCGATGATCCGGTGGACGTAGTCCTGAAAGTCGGCCTCGTAGCGGCGGATTATGTCGGCGTCCACGTAGGGAGGGTCGGGAAGGAAAGCGTCGTGGAAGGCCCCCATGCGGTGGCGGTAGTTGGTGGGGTCCCAGCGCGCCGGGTCCTGCGGTACCCCCACCGCGCCCAGGTCCACCAGCCGGTGGGGAAGGGCCGGGACACGGCTCTGGACACCGGTGAACGTCGTGGGGTCCGCGCCGGCGAGGACCCGGTCGGCCAGGTAGTACATCCCGTAGGCCTGGCCCAGGGGGGTGGCGCTTTCCAGGAACAGCGCCGGCTGCTGCCATTCTCCGGGTACCAGGCTGAACCCTTGAGGGGCCGACGGCGCCGGGACGGCGCCGTGTCCCACGACGATGACGAAGCCCTCGGGGAAGAGACCGGTTGGGGATCCCAGTATTTGGGGGCGGACGCCCGTGCGCTCCGCCAGCGCGGCCGCCAGGGCTTCGGCGGCGCGGGTGTAGAGGTCGTTCCCGGCCGCCTCCGGAGGCAGGACGATTGCGGAGACCGGGCGCGGCGGCGGGGGTTCAGACGGGACCGGGTGAGCGGCCCACTCCGGTTCCGGCGGTAGGTCTTTGGGAAGGAACTGGATGTCCAGGAAGCCATTGATCTGACTGGCCAGGAGCAGGCCCAAGCCCAGGCCAACCAGAGCGACCAGAGCGGATTTCAGAAGTCTGCGTTTCATGGGGCTTCTCCTTGGGGATGCCTTCGGGAAAGTTGACCACAGGGATGTGTGTTCTTGCACTGTGATTATACTGCCGGAGTCGGCCTGCGCAAATCGGCCGGGTGCAGGAGCGGGGAGGGGAAACGGGAGGGGGTTTGCGGCGGCCGAAGGCCGCCGCAGACTTTTCCCGTAGCGTAGGCTGTTCGCCCAATGGCACTAACTTGCCCCCAGGCGCTGACTGAAAGTCAGCCTTGCTGGGCCTTCGGCCGGGTTGCTCACTCCGTTCGCAACCAGGGTGGCCTGCGCCGCCCTTTTGGAGCGCGTCAACGAAGGCTTCGCCCCGTGGG
>CALDFY010000059.1 GCA_937942115.1 uncultured Anaerolineae bacterium
TCGGTCAGGAGAGGGGAGGGGGTGCCGCCGAAGGCGGCGGGGGTGGGGTGAGGCCCCTCACCCCTACCCCCGGCCCTTCGGGCCACCCCCTCCCCCTCTCCCGCCCTGCGGGAGAGAGGGAGGGGGTGAGGGCCCTCCTCGTCTCCGGCTTTGACCGCCTCAACCGCACCATGCTGGTCCCGGACAACGACCCGGTGGAGGGCTTCAACCTGCGGATGTTCCTGGGCCGGATGAACGCCTACAACTACATCATCCAGCACGGACAGGCCATCTCCCTCCCCTTTGACAGCGCCAGCAACGAGGCCGTCCGCGATGGCGACGTCCCCCTGGCCGACTACCGGCTGGTGGACTGGATTCTGGGCGAGGAGTCCGCCCCCGACCAGACCCTGGACCCGGCGGAGCGGGCGCTCCTGCGGGCCTACCTGGACGGCGGCGGCGCGCTCTTCATCAGCGGGACCGAAATCGGCTGGCATCTGGACGGCCTGGGCGCCGACCCGGACTTCTACCGCAACACCCTGCGGGCCCAGTACGTCGCCGACGACGCCGGAACCTACATGGTCACCCCGACGGTCGGCTCCATCTTCGCGGGTCTGCCGCCTTTCCGCTTTGACGCGCCGGGGATGTACGACCCGGACTTCCCCGACGTCATCTCCCCCACCGCCGGGTCGGTCGCCGCGCTGGAGTACGTCGGCGGAACGGGCGGGACCGCCGCTGTCCACTACGCCGACGGATGCTCCCGCCTGGTCTACTTCGCCTTCCCCTTTGAGACGATAGACCCCTCGGCCCGGTCGGCGGTCATGGCGCGGGTGGTGGACTTTCTGGACGAGTGCCTGATAGCCCCGGCGTCGGTCTCCATCCTCTCCCCGGCGCCCGGCAGCGCCCACAACAGCCCCCCACCCTTCACGGGCACGGCCACGACGACGCTGGGGACTCTGGCGCGCGTGGAGGTCCAGATTCAGCAGGGAGACCGATACTGGTCCGGCGACGGCTGGGTCTCCGAACCCCGCTGGCTGACCGCGACCGGCACCTTCACCTGGGCCTACGACCTGGCTCCGGCGCTGGATGCGGACGGCGACTACCACCTCCAGGCCCGCGCGGTGGTGGAGGGGTGGCCGGCCGCCGAAGACCCGCCGACTGACCTCACGGCCTTCACCTACGATACCCAACCGCCGGCCCCGACAACGCTCATCACGCCCACCGGCGGGGTCATCCTCCGGGCGCTCTCCGACATCGCCCTCCGGTGGGCCCCTCCGCCGCCGGACGGCGGCACCCCACTGGCCTCGGTGGTGATGCTGGACGGCGAAATCCTCACCACGACGGCGTCCTCCGCCTGCACACTGACGGCCGTTGCGGAGGGCGTGCACACGTGGGGCGTCCAGGTGGTGGACGGGGCGGGCAACTACTCCCCCTGGGTGACCGATACCTTCATCGTAGCCCCCTACCGGATTTACTTACCACTGGTCCTGCGGGACGTTCAGGACTCTCAGCCATCCGGCCTGGTCAACGGCGGTTTTGAGACCGATGACGGCTGGACGCTGAACCGGCTGGCCGTCTACGACCCCTCCCTGGCCCGCTCCGGCGCGCGCAGCCTGCGGCTGGGCATCCCGCCGGGGGAGCCCGGCCAGTTCGCCTACTCCTCCGTCTCCCAGACCTTCGTCGTCCCGGACGGCCCGGCGGTCACCCTGACCCTCTGGGTCTACCTCCGGACCGGGGGCGACCGGGACGACCTCTTCTACGTCAGCCTGTATGACGGGAACGGGCGGTACCGGCCGCTGGACGCCTGGCGGCCGGGGGACCTGCCGGAGGGCCGGTGGGTGGAGCGGAGGGTAGACCTGACGCCCTATACGGGCCAGCGGGTCACGCTCTACATCGGGGTGAAGAACGACGGGGATGAGAGAAATGCGGCGATGAATGTGGATGATGTGAGGATTCAGTAACACAGGCCGCCAGGCTGATTCCTCACCCCACCCCCAGCGGCTTCGCCGCTACCCCCTCCCCTTTCTAATCGGCGCCGACTGAAGTCAGCCTCCCTGGGCCTCCGGCCGAAGGGCGGCCTGCGCCGTCCTTTCCGGCGTCAACGCAGGTGGACGCCCGGCGAAACGCCCAGGGGAGGCCGATTTCTAATCGGCGCCCTTCGTTCGGGAGAGGGGAGGGGTTGGGGGGAGGGGTGAGGGACCTTTACTCATACCTCAGGGCCTCTATGGGGTGCAGCCGGGAGGCCCGCCACGCCGGATAGATTCCGGAGGCCAGCCCGACCCCCGCCGAGACGGCCGTCGCCAGGAGCACCGCCTGCGGCGTCACCACGGAGCGAAAGCCCTCCACCAGCGCGGAGATGACCTGCGCCCCCACAAAGCCGATGCCGATGCCGACCAGCCCGCCGGACACCGCCAGTGTCACTGCCTCCATCAGGAACTGGACCAGAATGTCCCGCCGCCGGGCCCCCACCGCCTTGCGCAGGCCGATTTCCCGCGTCCGCTCGGTCACCGAGACCAGCATAATGTTCATAATCCCGATGCCGCCCACCAGCAGGCTGATGCCCGCGATCGCGCCCAGAAAGACCGTCAGCACCCCGGTGATGTTGCCGAACGTCTGGATCAGGTCGGCCTGGCTGAGGACGATGAAGTCGTCCTCATCCTCAAAGGCGATGCGGTGCCGTTCCCGCAGGACGGCGCGAATCTGCTCGGCAGCGGCGTCCATCCGGTCCTCGCTCACCGCCTCTACCAGGATGTAGGAGACCCGATATTCGCCGTTGGGCGCGCGGAGGGAGAACAGGCGGCTCTGGGCCGTCGTCAGGGGCACAAAGACGGTGTTATCCTGGTCGGTGAACGTCCCGCCCTTCTCCTCCATCACCCCGATCACCCGGAAGGGGACGTTGTTGATGCGGACCGTCTCCCCAACGGGCGCGGGGTTATCCGGGAACAGGGTCTCCACCACCGTCTGGCCCAGGACGACAACCCGACTCCGTCCCTCCATATCCTGGGCGGTGATGAATTCCCCGATCGCGGGGCGCCACTTGCGCACGGCGACGAACTCCGGCGTGACGCCCTGAATGGTGGTGAAAGTCTGCCGTCCCCCAGCGCTCACCGTCCCATTCCGGTCTACCTGCGGCGCCACTCGCGCCACGTCGGGCAGCCGGAGGGGGTCCGAGAGGGCCCGAACATCCCCCATTGTCAGCGAGCGAATAGAGGTCCCTCCGCCGAACCGGGTATTTTGCCCGACGTTGGGCAGGACGAAGAGCAGGTTGCTGCCGATGCCCTGAAACTGTTCCGTCACAAAGATCTGAACCCCCTGCCCGGCGGCCATCAGCGCGATGACTGCTGCCACACCGATGACGATTCCGAGCATAGTCAGCGCCGAGCGCAGTTTGTTCGCCCCCAGCGCCCGTAACGCCACCCGAAGACTCTCTGCCAGATTCATTCCAACCTCCATACCCAACAGGGGTAACTACCTACGCCAGGGGCTAAAAGCCCAATGGCACTACCTGTCATATGCCAAGACATCGTTCCGCCGAAAACCAGGGTTCACCCGAGATGTCCTTCACTAATATATTGGGTCTATGAGCCAGTTAGCCCCGGAACGATGTGTTGGCATACGACACTTAAACGCTTGGTGTGAATTGTTATACGCTTGCGAAGTAGGACAGGGAGCAGTAAAATATGGAAAAATCTGCTGCCAGGAGGCTGAAAATGGTAGACATTGAGACCTTCCTGATCACTTTGTTCGTACTGGTGGATGAT
>CALDFY010000060.1 GCA_937942115.1 uncultured Anaerolineae bacterium
TTGCAGTTTCTGACCCGCCGGAACGCGCCCCGCGCGATGGGAGACTCGCAATGACGATGCGAGGCACTTGACTTCTGGTAAATTTGGGGCATAATAAAAGCACAATAGTACAATCCACCGCATCCCAATATCCCGTCAGGAGGTGGTGTGCGAACCATTTCGGATCAGCATCTGCCGAACCCACCACAAGTCTTCTGTATATCCACCAATAAACCCCAAATCCTATCAGCAAGGAGGAGAAAACCATGCGGAAGTGGGTCCTGACCTTCATTACCCTGACGTTGCTGGCCTCTCTGGTGGCCTGCGCCCCCAAGCCGACGCCGGAGAAGAAGTTCCGCGTCGGCATGGTCACCGACGTCGGCGGGATTGACGACAAGTCCTTCAACGCCACGTCGTGGCAGGGGATGGAACTGGCGAAGCAGGAACTGGGCGTGGAGGTTGCCTATCTGGAGTCCCAGCAGCAGGCGGACTACGCCTCCAACATCACCCAGTTCATTGACCAGGGCTACGACATGATCATCACCGTCGGCTTCCTGCTGGGCGACGACACCAAGAAATTCGCCGAGCAGTATAAGGATATAAAGTTCGCCATCGTGGACTTCGCCTACGACCCACCCCTTCCCAACGTCCTGGGCCTGACCTTCGCCACCGATGAGGCCGCCTTCCTCGCCGGTTACCTGGCCGCTGGAATGACCAAGACCGGCAAGGTAGGCACCTTCGGCGGCATCAAAATCCCCCCGGTCACCATCTTCATGGTCGGCTTTGAGTACGGGGTGAAATACTACAACCAGAAGCACGGCACTAACGTCCAGGTGCTGGGTTGGGACACGGCCAAGGACGAGGGCCTCTTCGTGGGCAACTTTGAGTCCACCGACGACGGCCGCCGCGCCGGCGAGGACCTCATCGCTGAGGGCGCGGACATCATCATGCCCGTCGCCGGTCCGGTCGGCCTGGGCACCGCCGCCGCCGTGAAGGACCACCCCGGCACGATGCTCATCGGCGTGGACACCGACTGGTGCATCAGCGCCGCCGAGTACTGCCCGGTGGTCCTGACCAGCGTGATGAAGAACATGCACATCGCCGTCCGGGACGCCATCAAGATGGCCAAGGAAGGCACTTTCCAGGGCGGTGTGTATGTGGGCACGCTGAAGAACGGCGGCGTGGGCATCGCCCCGTTCCACGAGTTTGACGACGACGTGCCCGCCAGCCTGAAAGCCGAATTGGAAGAGGTGGCCAAGGGGATCAAGGACGGGACAATCAAAGTCGGCCCGTAGCCTCGCAGTGTACGGCATGTCCGAAACTGAAAGGGGCGACGCAGTGCGTCGCCCCTGTTTTTTGTGTCTTCGCACCTTTGTGGTAAAATTCTGTCCAAATGAACGGAGCACCGTCCGGCCCGCACGAATGGCCCAAAGTCCTGGCTATCTATCTGGCGCTCTCCGAATACCCCATCCTGGCCCGCCAGATTCGGGAGCAGATGCGCCAGGAGATGTTCGCGCGCGGCGTCATCACCCCGGAGCAGTTTGAGGCCGAGGTCCGGGCCAAAGCCATCCTCACCCAGCAGGAGGAGGGCCTGACCGAGCCCCTCTTTCAGGAATCGGCCGAGGAATGGGAGGAACGGGTCCGCATCATCCGCGACCACCTGACCGACTTCTACTTCGCCCTGAACCTTCCTTACTCGTTATTTGAGGACATCGTCCGGGCCGCCCTCCGTCCCCGCAAGCCGGAGGAGGAGATTGTCCTCACCTTCAACCCGGAACTGGCCCCCTGGGACCTGCTCTTCCCTCAGGCGGAGCAATACGAACAGTTACCTCCCGAAAAGCGGGAGAAAATCATCCACCACCTGCGCCAGATTTACGTCGTCATCATTCGGGGGATGATCAGCGATCAACTGGGCTTCATCGGAGTGGCGCGGGAGTACTTCAACATCACCGACCTGAAGGAAATCCGCCGCCGCCGCATCGGCCGGGGCAAGGTCGGCGGCAAAGCCGCCGGGATGCTCCTGGCCCATAAAATCCTCCAGACCGATACCGCCGGGACCCCCTTCTCCCTCCCGGAGCATGTCGTCATCCCCGAGTCGGTTTTCCTGGGGGCCGACGTCTTCTATGACTTCATCGCCCACAATCACCTCTACCCTTTTTTTGACCAGAAGTACAAAACTGAAGGGGAAATCCGGACGGAGTACCCGGAAATCTGTCGTCGTTTTGCCGAAGGCGAGTTTCCTCCCTATGTGGTGGAGGCCCTGTCCCGTGAATTGGACCGCCTGGGCAAGGTTCCGCTGATCATCCGCTCCTCCAGCCTCCTGGAAGATAACTTCGGCACGTCTTTCGCGGGCAAGTACGAGAGCGTCTTTTGCCCCAATCAGGGGACCCCGCGAGAGAACCTCCAGGCCGTCCTGGACGCCATCCGGCGGGTCTACGCCAGCACGCTCAACCCCGATGCCCTTCTCTATCGCCGACAGGTGGGCTTGCTGGACTACGATGAGCGCATGGCAGTCCTTATCCAGCGGGTGGAGGGCTTTCGGTATGGACGGTATTTCTTCCCCCAGGTCGCCGGGGTGGCCTTCAGCCGCAACCCCTTCCGCTGGACGCCGCGCATTGACCCCGAGGAGGGCTTTCTGCGCATCGTCTGCGGGCTGGGTACCCGGGCGGTGGAGCGCGTCGCTGGGGATTATCCCCGCATGGTCGCCCTGAGCCACCCCACCCTGCGGCCCGAAGTCACCCCGGCCGATATTCGCAAGTACTCCCAGCACCTCATAGATGTCATTGACCTGGAAGCCAACGAGTTCCGCACCCTCCCGATTGCCCAGGTCCTTCGTGCCGATTACCCCGGCCTGGCATATCTGGCTTCCCTCTGGCAGGACGACTATCTGACCGACATCTCCCCCGCCAGCGACGTTACCCCGGGCAACCTCGTCCTCACCTTTAACCGCCTGCTCCAAGAACGGTCCTTCACCGATATGATGCAGGCCATTCTGCACCGGCTGGCACAGGCGTATGGGCGCCCCGTAGATGTAGAATTCACCCTGGACATCCTTCCGGGCCGTCCTCATCCCCGTTTCGTCTTCCACCTGCTCCAGTGTCGCCCATTATCCAGCCGGGAAGCGACCACCACGCGCTCCCTGCCGGCGACGCTCTCCCCCGAGGACATCCTCTTCGTCGCCACCCGACTGGTGCCCGACGGCGTCGTCTCGGGGATTGAGTACGCCGTCTACGTGGACCCGCACCGGTATGCGGCCATCCCCGATGACCCCACCCGCTATGAGGTCGGGCGAGTCGTGGGACGGATCAACGAGCGGCTGGCCGGTCACCGCTACATCCTCCTCGGCCCGGGACGGTGGGGCAGTTCCAACATCTCCCTGGGGGTCAAAGTGGGCTACGCCGACATCTACAACACCTCTATGCTGATAGAAATCGCCTTCGCCGGCCCGGCCGGTACCCCCGAGGTCTCCTACGGAACGCACTTCTTCCAGGACCTGGTAGAAGCGAATATCTACCCGCTGGCCCTTTACCCCGATGAGGGCGACTTCTTCCGTCGGGAGTTCTTTGAAGGAAGTCCCAACCTCTTGCCTGTCCTTCTCCCCGCCGACGCGCCGCTGGCGGAGGTCGTCCGCGTCATCCATATCCCCTCCGTCTGCGGCGGACGGCTTCTGGACGTGGTGATGAACAGCCAGGAAGAGAAGGCCATCGCCTATCTGCGACCCGCTTAACAAGGAGAACAGTCCGATGATTCCTTCCCGCGTCCTTCGGCTCTTTCTATCCACTTGCACCCTGCTGGCTGCGCTGACGGCCCTGCTGGGCGGACTGATCGGCTGCGGCGGGACAGCGCCCGTCGCCACGCCGACGCCCACCCGCACCCCCCGCCCGACGGCAACCGCCGTTCCGCCATCCCCCACCCCGGTTCCCAGCCCCACTCCTTCTCCCACGCCGACGCCCATACCGGAGAACGTCAACCCCCTGACTGGCGAGGTGGTGGCGGATACGGCGCGGCTGGATCGGGTGCCCGTCCTCATCAAAATTACCAACTACCCACCCCAGTACGTCTGGCCGCAAGCGGGGATCAACAGCGCCGACCTCATCTTTGAACACTACAACGAGGGCTTCCGCTACGGCACTCGCTGGACGGGCATCTATCTGAGCAAAGACCCCCAGCGGGTAGGCCCGGTGCGGAGCGGGCGGCTGATTGACCTGGAACTGACCGCCATCTACAAGGGAGTGCTGGCCTGCTGGGGCTTCAGCGACGGCGTCCGGGACATTATGCGGGATTCCGACCTCTACCCCGACCGCATCGTCTCCTACAGTCTCCCCGAGACGCTGAGCCCGGACCCCTTCTACCGGGACTTCAGCCGGGATGTCCCGCTGGAGCACACCGGGTACACCGACCCGGAGCGGGTGCGGGCATGGGCGGAGGCGCGCGGGGTGAAGGGGCGACAGCAGGGGCTGGAGGGCATGGTCTTCTCCAGCGAACCGCCCACGGAGGGCGCGCCGGCCCGCCGTCTGCGCATCTCCTGGCATCAACTGGAGACGGAATGGGTCTACGACGCGGCCTCCGGGCGCTATCTGCGCTTCTCCAATGGACTGGCCCATACCGACGCGCTGGACGGACGGCAACTGAGCGCGGCCAACGTTGTCGTCCTCTACGTCTCCCAGTGGCTGACGAACATTGTGGAGGAGCCCCACAGCGGTCTGCTCTCCATCCAGTGGGCGCTCTGGAACCGGGATAATCCTTACCGGCGCGCGATCATCCTGCGGGACGGGGTCGCCATAGAGGGGGTCTGGAATCGGGAGGGGCGCTGGGATATGCTGACGCTGACCGACCCGGTGGGCAATCCCATTCCCCTGAAGCCGGGGAACACGTTCTTTGAGGTCGTCCCGACGGCGGGACAGTGGGAGATACCGGTCGTGATAGAACCGTAGGGAGAACCGCAAGGGGGGGCAACCGCAAGGGGGGCAACCGCAAGGGGGCAATCGCAAGGGGGGGCAACCGC
>CALDFY010000061.1 GCA_937942115.1 uncultured Anaerolineae bacterium
CCAGCCGGTGGGCGGCGTCTATCTTCACGCCCCACCAGGAGGAGCCGGTGGGCGGGCCGTAGAGTTCCTGGTTGATGAAGTTGCCCCAGCGGCCGATGGCCTGCCCCAGCGCCAGCCCCGGCGCGCCCAGGTCCAGCAGGGTGAGCAGAGGGAGTTTGTGGCGCCAGGCATAGATGGCCACGCCCAGCACGCCGCCGATGATGGCGCCGTAGATACCCAGCCCGCCCTGCCAGATTTTCAGAATGTCCGCCGGATGCTGGCGGTACCATTCCCACCCCAGCCCGCCCCCCCGGGGGCTGGAGAAGACGTGATACAACCGGGCCCCGATGATGCCCAGGATCATCGCCACCACCAGGCCGTTCCAGATGTGGTCGGGGTGGATGCCCTTGCGGGGGGCCTGGCGGGCCGCGTAGACGGCGCCCAGCAGGATGCCGATAGTGATGAGAACCCCGTACCAGTGAATGGCAACGGGGCCGATCCGTACCAGAATCGGGTCAACCGGTGGCGTCATACAATTCTCCTGATTCTCTGATTCTCCTGATTCTCCTGATTCTCTGATTCTCCGATTCTCCGATTCTCCGATTCTCCTGATTCTTCACAGGAAACCTTCCAGGAAGCCAGCAATCTCGTACTGCCAGAAGACGGGGCCGTCCTTGCAGACGAATTTCTCCCCCAGGTTGCAGCGCCCGCATTTGCCGATGCCGCAGTGCATGCGGGCCTCCAGCGTGGTGAGCATCTGTTCTGGGGCGAACCCCAGTTTCTTCAGGGTCAGGAAGACGAAGTGGATCATAATCGGCGGGCCGCAGGTAATGGCGACGGCGTTCTCCGGCGACGGGGCCACTTTCTCCAGCAACTGGGTGATGAGGCCGACGTTGCCGGTCCACCCCGGCCCGGCCTGGTCCACGGTGACGTGGAGATCGGTGGCCCAGGCGGAGCGCCACTCGTCAAACTCCTCGGTGAAGACCAGCAGGTCCGGGCTGCGGGCGGCCCAGAGGATGGTCAGGTGGCCGTAGTCCTCGCGGCGGTCCAGGATGGTGTGGATGACGGGCCGCAGGGGGGCGCCGCCGATGCCGCCGCCCAGAATGACGATGTTCTTGCCGCGCAACCGGTCCATGGGGAACCAGTTCCCCAGCGGCCCCCGCACGCCCACCGGGTCGCCCACATCCAGGGAGTGGAGCGCGAAGGTCACATGCCCCAGGGCGTTGACGGCGAATTCCAGGACGGGGCCCCGGTGGGGGGTGGACGTGATGCCGAAGGGGGCCTCCCCGGCGCCGAACGCGGAGACAAAGGCGAACTGTCCGGGCTTGTAATCGGCGAAGGCGGCCCGGCCCTCCGGCTCCAGCAGTTCCACCTGGAACAACTTGATCCCGGTCGCCAGGTTGCGGATACCGACCAGCCGGCCCCGGTAGGGGCGCATCGGATTGGTAAGGGGCATACTCAGCCTCCTGACTGTGGATTCCACAGGCTATCCGGGCGAACGGACGTTCAGAACGACTCGTGCTCTGTTCGGGCGATGATTTCGTCCTGCAGGGCCTTCGTCAGGTCGCAGAAGTAGTCGCTATAGCCGGCTACCCGTACAATTAGACTCCGGTGCTCCTCCGGATGCTCCTGCGCGGCCCGCAGCGTGGCCGCATCCACCACGTTGAACTGAATGTGATGTCCGCCCAGGCGGAAGTAGGTCCGGATCAACTGGACGAATTTGTCCAGCCCCTCCTCCGTCTTCAGCAGGGACGGGTTGAACTTCTGGTTGAGCAGGGTGCCGCCGGTGCGGACGTGGTCCATTTTGGCGGCGGACTTGAGGACGGCCGTCGGGCCGCGCCGGTCGGCGCCCTGGACCGGAGAAATGCCCTCGGAGAGCGGCATCCCCGCCTTCCGCCCGTCCGGCAGCGCGCCGATGACGGAGCCGAAGTAGACGTGGACGGTGGTCGGGAGCAGGTTGATGTGATAACGTCCGCCTTTGGTGTTGGGACGTCCATCCACCGCCCGGAAGTACGCCTCAAAGACGGCCCGCATCACCTCGTCGGCGTAGTCGTCGTCATTGCCGTATTTAGGGGTTCGGTGCAGCAGGGTCTGGCGCAGCGACTCGTAGCCGACAAAGTCGCTCCGCAGGGCCGAGAGCAGTTCCTCCATGGAGACGGTGCGCTGGTCAAAGACGTGGTAGCGGACGGCGGTCAGGCTGTCGGTGATGCTCCCCAGGCCGACGCCCTGGATGTAGGTGGTGTTGTAGCGGGCGCCGCCGTCATGATAGTCCTTTCCCCTGGCGATACAATCGTCAATCAGAATGGAAAGGAACGGCGCGGGCATATAGCGGGCATACAGCCGTTCTATGACGTTGTTGCCGCGCACCTTGACGTCCACAAAATAGCGCAGTTGCCGCTCAAAGGCGGCGAAGAGTTCATCAAACGAGGCGAAGTCCCTGGGATCGCCTGTCTCCAGGCCAATCCGGCGGCCCGTGCGGGGGTCTACCCCGTTGTGCAGGGTGATCTCCAGAATCTTGGGCAAGTTCATGTAGCCCGTGAGGATGTAACTCTCCTTGCCGAAGGCGCCCGTCTCCACACAACCGCTGGTGCCGCCGTTGCGGGCGTCGGCCAGGGATTTGCCCTGACGCAGGAGTTCCTGGACGACCAGGTCGGCGTTGAAGACCGAGGGTTGCCCGAAGCCGGTGCGGATGATGCGGGCGGCCCGTTTGATGAACGCGTCCGGGCTCTTCTGGCTGACCTGGATGGACGCACTGGGCTGGAGAAGCCGCATCTCCTCCACCACGTCCAGGATGAGGTAGGTCAGTTCGTTGACGCCGTCGGAGCCGTCCTCCCGCAGCCCGCCCAGGTTGATCTGAGCGAAGTCCGTGTAGGTGGCGCTCTCCGCCGCCGTCACGCCCACTTTAGGCGGCGCAGGCTGGTTGTTGAATTTGATCCACAGGCACTGAAGCAACTCTTCGGCCTGCTCCCGCGTGAGCGTCCCGTCCTCCAGTCCCTTCCGGTAGAACGGGTAGAGATGTTGGTCCAACCGCCCCGGGCTGAAGGAGTCCCAGGTGTTCAGTTCGGTGGTCACGCCCAGGTGGACGAACCAGTAGTACTGGATGGCCTCCCAGAAGTCCCGGGGCGGGTAGGCGGGGACGCGGGTGCAGACCTCGGCGATGCGCTCCAGTTCCCGCCGTCGCCGGGGGTCGGGCTCGCGGGCGGCCAGTTCCCGCGCCTTCTCCGCGTGCCGTTCGGCGAAGCGGATCAGCGCGTCCGCGCAGATGAGCATCGCCTTCAGTTCTTCCTGTTTGTCGTAGGCCTCCGGGTCGTTCAGGTCGTCCAGGTTCGCCAGCGCGCGGCGGATGTCCTCCTGAAAGTCCCGCATCCCCTTGCGGTAGATTTTATCGTCCAGGACGGTGTGGCCCGGCGCCCGCTGTTCCATAAATTCGGTGAAGACGCCGGCCTCGTAGGCGGCCTTCCACTCGTCCGTCATCTCCCGGAAGATGACGTCGCGCAGGGACCTGCCGCGCCAGAAGGGGATGACGACTTCCGCGTAGACCTGCCGGGCCTGCGGGCTGACGGCGAAGGGGATTTTCTCCCGCGAGTTCAGAATGTCCAGGTCCTCCAGACTGTGGCAACAGAGTTCGGGGTAGGTGGGCGCGGCTTTCGGGAAGGGCCCCTTCTCGCCGACGATCAGTTCGCCCTCGCCGATGTAGATTGTTCGGTGTTCCATAATGTAGCGGAAAGCCAGGGCGCGGCGCATCGGCGCGGAAATCGGACCCAGGTTCTGGCGGTAGAATTCGGTGACCAGTTCGGCCCGTTCGGTGGAAAGAGTGGGGCGGGCTTCCAGACTCTGCTCCCTCAGTCGGGCGACACGGTCCGTCATCGGCATAACGGGCACCTCCCTCTGCTCCCTGCTCCTTGCGACCTGCGACACTGCGACCAGACGCTCACGCTCCGGCGACGTCCTCCATCACCTCGGTAATGTCTATCTCCACCGGGCAGGCGACGATACAGCGGCCACAGCCAACACAGCCCAGGGGGCCGAAGTCCTCCGGATAGTAACAGAACTTGCACATAAAGCGGTTGCGCAGCCGTTCCCAGTTGGTGGGACGGGGGTTGTGGCCCCCCGCTACCCGCCGGTAGTTGGGGCTGGTACAGGCGTCCCACACCCGGATCCGTTCGGTGAGGACCCGTCCGGGCCGCACATCCACCACCCGGTCCACCACGTCGTAGCAGCGACATGTCGGGCAGACGTAGGTGCAGATGCGGCAACTGAGGCACCGTTCGCCGTGGCGCATCCACAGGCGCTGTTCCTCAAAGAGGGTCCGCCACTTCTCCGTCGGCGTGACCGGGACCGGCGGGTTGTACTCTTCCACCGGTATCGGGCGGGGTTCGCCCCGGACCTCCGCCAGGGGCAGGCTCTCCAGGACGGCCACGCCCTTCGGCGTCACCGGCTGGAGGATGTAGAGGCCGCCTTCGGCGGGACGGACCAGGACGTCCAGGTGGGTCGGGTCGGCGGGGCCGCCGCCCATAGAGGTGCAGAAGCACCCGTCCCACATCCGGGTACAGGCCATGCCCACCAGCGTCGTCCGCTCCCGGTGGTGGCGGTAGTAGGCGTCGGGTGGGTCCTGGTTCAGGAACAGCGCGTCTATGGCGGCCAGACCGTGCGCGTCGCAGGGGCGCAGGCCGAAGATCACCTGGCGGCGGTCGGGCAGGACTTCCTCCAGGGTCACGTCCTTCCCGCGCTGCTCAATGCGCAGGATGACCTCGGTGGCGGGGAAGAGAAACTCTTTGGCCGGGAGTTCGGGCCGTTCGTACTCCAGCAGGACCTCCGCGCCGGAGTGGACGGGGCGGTAAAGGACGTGCCCGTCCACATCCCGGGGGGCAATCAGGTCGGCTTCCTGAGCCAGACGGTCCAGCCAGGCCAGCAATCCCTCGCGCGTGGCGTATCGCATGGGCGGCTCCGTTTGTAGTAAGGTACGAAACGAAGTGGAGTGCCGTCTTACGGGCCGGTAGCCTCCATTTCGGGCAGGGGCAGGATAAACGGCGCGTTGGAGGGCACCAGCATCACCCGGACGCCCGGGGCCAGTTTAGAGATGTACTCGTAGGTGAGGAGGTTGGGGTTGGCCGCCAGGGCCTCGGCGATCAGTTTCAGTGCTTCCGCCTCCGCCCGGGCCCGGATCAGCCGGGCCTCCGCCTCCCCTTTGGCCTGGATAACGGCGGCGTCGGCCTGGCCCTGGGCCACCTGCCGCGCCTGCTCTGCCTCCTGCTTCTTCTGCTCCACCACGAACTTCGCCTGCAGCGCCTGCTGCTCAGCGATCTGCTTCTGTTCAATGGACTGGGCGTACTCAGGGGTGAACGTAATATCCCGCAGGACGAAGTCCACTAACGTCAATCCGTTGGCGCTCAGGACCTCTTCCAGACGGCGGGAGATTTCGGCCGTCACCTCAAATCGTTTGGTGCTCACCACCTCGTCCACCCGATACTGAGAGACGACGTCCCGGATGATCCCGCGCGTCTCCGGGTGGATAAGGTCCTGTTCGTAGCGATGCTGCCAGCGGATATGCAGACGAATGACCTGAGTGGGGTCAATTTCGTAGATGACGGATGAGTCCACAAAGATGCGCTGTCCGTCCAGGGTGCGGGCTTCCACCGTCATCTCTCCTTCCCATTCGCCCTCGCCGGGGGTCTTGGCCATAGTGAAGGTCTGACGGGCGATGGGGTAGGTCTCCACCCGTTCCACGAAGGGGATGATCCAGTGCAGGCCGGGGGAGAGGGGTTCCGGGCGCAGGCCGCCTTCTCCCAGGACGGTGATGACGACGCCCATCTGGTAGGGTTCAATGAAGACCAGGCCCGCGCTGATGAGGGTGAACGCCAGGGCGCCGACCAGCGCCACCACGGTCAGAGAGAGCAGAGCCCTCGGGGCCCGACGGATCGCCACGCGCCAGAGCGTCAGCGCGATCAGGGCGAACAGGGCCATCCAGAACAGGGTAGCCAGGACGCGAAAGAGTGCAACGGCGTGCATTTTTCCTCCTTATCCTTACGCCGATGGGAAATCGGCCTCCCCTGGGGGCAACCGCGAGGGTTGCCCCTACGCTTTGCGCCAGGCGTCAACCTGCAGGGACGGGCCGGGCGCGGATGTTCCCCCGGGCCAGCGAGGCGAAGACGCCCAGGGCGCAGAGGACGACGAAGACACCAAAGGCGGCCCGCGCGCTGGTCAGGAAGCGAGCGGCGGTCTCCGGCGTCACCGCCGTCCCGCCCATCAAGAGCGCGAAAATCAGCATGACGATGCCCATACTGAGCATCTGGCCGGTCAGCCGCATCGTCGCCAGGGTCGCCGAGGCGACACCGTAGCGGGCGCGGTCCACCGAACTCATCACCGCGTTCGTGTTGGGGGAGGAGAAGAGGGCGAACCCGAATCCCAGCAGGGCCAGAACGCCAACGACGTAGGAGACAGCGGTGCCCGGCCCCAGAGGATAGAGCAAGGCCAGCCCGATCACCGTCAGCGCCATACCGGTGGAGGCGACGATGCGCGGCTCCACCCGGTCGGAGAGCCAGCCCGCCAGCGGGGAGAAGAGGGCCTGAATGACCGGCTGGACCAGGAGGACGGTCCCCGCCTGCTGGGGACTCACCCCGCGCACCGACTGCAGGTACAGGCTGAGCAGGAAACCCACGGCAGATGTGGCGCTATAATTGATGAGGGCGGCCAGGTTGGAGAAAGTGAAAGCCGGATTGTTCCGGAAGAGGTTCAGTTCCAGGACCGGGGTCTGCGCCCGCGTTTCCCAGAAGGCGAAGAGGGCCAGGACCAGCAGACCGACCAGGGTCAGCGCGGCGCCCAATGCCGACGGGAGGCGGGAGAAGCCGTAGATGAGGGCAGCCAACCCCACGCCGTAGAGGACGGAGCCGGGCCCGTCAAAGCCTTCCCCGTTGGCCCGCCACTCCCCCTGGAGTTTCCCGGCGGCCAGCGCGGCCACCAGCGCGGCCAGCGGCACGTTCAGGAAGAAGATGCTCCGCCAGCCCCACTGCTGGGTGAGGACGCCGCCCAGGAAGGGGCCGACGGAGAGGCCCACGTAGACGGCAGCGACGTTCAGCCCCAGCACCCGTCCCCGTTCCTGGGGCGGGAAGACGGAGGTCAGAATGGCGACACCGGTGCCGAAAATCATCGCGCCGCCGACCCCCTGCACCACCCGGGCGGCGATGAGGGTCCCCACCGACGGGGCCAGGCCGGAGGCCAGCGCGCCGACTGCATAGACCACCAGTCCCCAGACGAAAATGCGCTTCCGTCCCCGCTGGTCGGCCAGTTTGCCGAAGGGGACCAGAAAAACGGCCGAGGCCAGGAGGTAGGCGGTGGAAATCCACCCCAGCAAGAGCGCGTCGGCGGCGAATTCCCGACCGATGGACGGCAGGGCGATGTTCAACGCCGACCCCATAAAAGGGGTGAGGAACGAACTGCAGGTGGCGACCAGCACGGCGACGCGGCGGGTGGCTGAGGTTTCTCCCATGAGATGACTCCTGCCGTCGGTTGCAGATATTATAGCACTACCCCCTGCACAGGCAAGCCACCGTTCTCCAACCGGATTGACAGTTTCGCAGTTTTCCATTAGAATACTTGTTGAAGCCCGGGCCCGACCGGCCGGTCTCCGAAACTGCCTGCGGACGCAGATTTACGCAGATAAACGTAACTACCTACCCTGATGGCTGGGATGCCCCCTTCCGCCCGCCGCTGAAGCGGCAGGCTCAGATACCAAAGCCCTGACGGGCCATCCGGAAGCCCCTGAAAGGGGCTTTTCGCCCAATGGTGCGCACATTTGCCCCCACCCCCCTTTATCCCCCCTCCCCCATCGCTGCGCTTGGGGGAGGGGGGAAGGGGAGGGGTGAGGCCAGCGCGCCGAAAAAGTGAGTGCCATTGGGCTTTTAGCCCCTGGCGTAGGTAGTTACGAAAAAATCCGCATTCATCTGCGTTTATCTGCGTCCTATTTCCAATGAATCCCTGTCAGGAGGTTGAGTTGAAGGAATACACGACCCCCCATATTCGCAACCTGGTTCTGCTGGGTCACGGCAGCAGCGGCAAGACGTCCCTGGCCGAAGCCATGCTCTTCGCCAGCGGCGCCACCAACCGTATGGGACGGGTGGAAGACGGCACCACCGTCTCCGATTTTGACGAAGAGGAAATCCGACGGCGTATCTCCCTGAGCCTCGCCCTCATTCCGGTGGAGTGGGAGGGGTGTAAATTGAACGTCCTGGACACCCCCGGCTATCTGGACTTTATCGGCGAGGTCATCAGCGGCATCCGCGTCGCCGATCTGGCGCTGGTACTGGTGGACCCCGTGGGCGGCGTGGAGGTCGGCACCGAACTGGTCTGGAACTACGCCGACCAGTACGACCTGCCCCGGATGGTGGTGGTCAACAAGATGAATCGGGAGAACGCCGACTTTGCCCGCACCCTGCAGGCGCTGCGGGACGCGTTCCGGCGCAACTTCGTCCCCCTCCAACTCCCTATCGGCTCCCAGGCCAACTTCGCGGGCGTGGTGGACCTGGTGCGGATGCGCGCGCTGATGGGCCCCGAGGCGAAGGTCGCCGACATCCCCGCCGACATAAAGGCGCAGGCCGAGGAGGCGCGCGTCCAGTTGATTGAGGCCGCCGCCGAGGGGGAGGACGAACTCATTATGAAGTACCTGGAGGGCGAGGAACTGACGGAGGAGGAAATCCGGCGCGGCTTGCGGGCGGCTATCCTGAAGGGGAGCGTGGTGCCGGTCCTGGTGACGGCGGCCACTGAGAACATCGGCACCCGGGCCCTGCTGGACGCCCTGGTCGCCTTCGCCCCGTCCCCGGCGGACCGGGGGCCGGTGAAGGCCGAAGGCCCCACCGGTGAAGAGGAGGAGATTGAACCCAGCGACACCGCTCCCCTGGCCGCGCTGGTCTTCAAGACCGCCGCTGACCCCTACGTGGGCAAACTGACCTACTTCCGGATTTACGGCGGGATGTTGGAATCGGACACGCGGGTCTGGAACAGCCGCGCTGGCGCGGAGGAGCGGCTGGGCACCCTCTACGTGATGCGGGGTAAAGAACAAATCGCCGTCCCCCGCCTCCACGCGGGCGACATCGGCGCCGTCGCCAAACTCTCCGAGACGGTCACCGGCGACACCCTCTGCGACCGGGGCCACGCGGTGAAGATTCCCGGCCCCCTCTTCCCGCACCCCCTTTTCGCCGTCGCCGTCCGTCCCAAGAGCAAGGCCGACCAGGCCAAGATGGCGCCCACCCTCACCCGCATCTGTGAGGAAGACCCGACCCTGCGCTGGCGGCAGGAACCGGGCACCCGGGAGACCATTCTGGAGGGGATGGGCGAGGCGCACGTGGAGATTGCCGTCCGGCGGATGGAGAACCGCTTCGGCGTCGGCGTGGAGACGGCGACCCCCAAAGTCCCCTACCGCGAGACCATTACCCGCGTCCACTCCGACTACTACCGGCACAAGAAGCAGACCGGCGGCGCCGGGCAGTTCGCCGAAGTCCACATGCGCCTGGAGCCGCTGCCGCGTGGAACCGGCTTTGAGTACGGGTGGGAAGTCTTCGGCGGCGCGATTTCCTCCTCCTTCCAGCCGTCCATTGAGAAGGGCATCCGGCAGGTGCTGGAGAGCGGCGTCATCGCCGGATACCCTGTGGTGGACGTGAAGGCCGTCGTCTACGACGGGAAAGAGCATCCGGTGGACTCCAAAGACATCGCTTTCCAGATCGCCGGGCGGGAGGCGTTCAAGAAGGTGATGCTGGGAGCCGGTCCGGTGCTCCTGGAGCCGATCTACAAGTTCGTCATCACCGTCCCGGAGGAGTTTACGGGCGACGTCATGGGCCACCTGAACACCAAACGGGCCCGCGTGCTGGGGCTGGAGCAGCAGGGGGGGAAGAGCGTCGTCACCGCCCTGGCCCCGCTGGCGGAGATGCAGCGATACGCCACCGAACTGCGCAGCATGACCCAGGGCCGGGGGTTGTTCTGGATGGAGTTTGACCACTACGAGGAGGTTCCGCCCCACCTGGCGCAGCCGATCATAGAGGCCGCCAAACGGGAGCGGGAGCAGGAGCGGGAGTAGGTCGTGGCCCAGGCCGCTGGGCCTGTAGGCCTGGAGATGGAGCGCAGACTGTTCAGCCTGTACCGAGGTGAACGGGCTACGCTCCGTTTTATGATTTCATCAAGTGCAGATGAGTGACATCCAGCAATTTCAGCGAAACCTTACCCGTCGTCTCTCTATCGGTGCACTCGTCAGCGTCCTGCTGGGGTTCGGTATGCTCCCCCTCCGTACGATGTTTTGGAACGGCGTAGCCTTTCAGTTCATCGGCTGGGGGCTGATTGACCTGCTGATTGCCTGGGGTGGAGCGTTGGGAACTCGCAGGCGCTACGCGAAGATGACGGCCGAGCAGGCTGCGGCGGCCGCCCCAAGGGAAGCCCGCAATATGGCGCGCATCCTGTGGATCAACACCGCCTTAGATGTTGTCTATATGCTCGGCGGCGTGCTGGCGATGCGCTTCCCCGGCGCCTCTAATCCGTTCTGGATGGGAACGGGCATCGGTATTTTCATCCAGGGTGCGTTTCTGTTTCTCTTTGATTGGTTTCACGCCCTTCGCGTGCCTCGCTTGTAGGATAGCCTTTTGAGTGGCAACTACCTGTGCCGGGGCGAACGGCCCAGGGGCGTTGACTTTTTCTATAGGACGGGCCGTTAGCCCGATGGTGCTCACATTTGGGATTTAGAAGAATGCGGCGCAGACTGCCAGGCCTGTGGGTGCGGGCAATTTCCTGCACGAAGGCCTTTCCCGGCCGTTTACCGCAGGCGAACAGCCTGCGCCAGGGAAAAAGTTAGTGCCGTTGGCCCATTAGCCTGCATTTACAGGCCTGGCGATCTGTACGCAATCAAGCGATGAGGCTCGCTTGTCCGAAACCGCCGGATTCACCGGCTGATAGCCTCTACCCTCTTCGGGTAGGGGCTTTTTGATTATCGGGTGGAGATGGGATGAACGATCGGAAAAGCCTGATGGATGAAGTGACGGCCCGGATACCGGCGGCCGATTTTGAGGCCGAGTACTTCCCCGGCGGCCTGGTACGGGTCACCATAGACCTGACCCCAGAACTGGTGGAGCAGGTCATCGCCGTGGCGGAGGAACAGGGCTGGCCCCGGGGTGAGGCCTTCGTGGCGCTGCTGGCCCTGGGCATCGGGGCGCTGGAGGAGGAAAAAGTCCGCCACCTGATGGATCGGGACGACCCACCGGCACGGGACGAGTTGGAGGTCCTCCTCCGCCGGATACGGGAGATGGAGATGCGCTACGCGGTGATGAAACGGCGCCTGTGGGATTTCCTCAAGGCCTACCAGGCGGCCAGTCTTGCTGACGGGGCGCTGCGGGCCGAGGTGACCGGTTTGCGGCGGCTGGCGGAGAGCCTCCGCGCCGAGCGGGACGCGCTCCGGCAGCGGGTCGCCGCGCTGGAAGCGGCGCAGGATGGCCGGGACGACCCGCCTCTCGCCTCTGGGGGACAGGAGTCCCCCATTCCCGCGCGGGCGGAATTGCCCCTGTGGCGCCGAATCCTCCACCGTCGGGGAGGGCGGGCATGACCGACAACACCCGGGCGTTGCATGACCTGCGGGAGGCGCTGAGCCAATCTGGCTGTCCGGTCTGCCGCCTGGTGGAGGTGGATACCGGGCGGTATCTGGATAACCTCCTCTGGGAGAACGTCAACGACCCCGGCCTGCGCCGGGAGATTCGCCGCGCGCGGGGCTTCTGCCGGGAGCATACCCGGATGCTGGCCTCTCGGCCCGGGGCGTCGCTGGGGCTGGCCCTCATCGCCCGCGACGTCTGGGGGGAAATCCAGCATGCGACCGAAACCGTCCGTCTCCCCGCCCCGAAGGCCCGCCAGACCCGCGCTGCCGATATCGCGGCCGGCCTTCTGGCCCGACTGGCCCCCCAGGGAGAATGCCCGGCCTGCGTCTATGCCCGCGCGATGGAGGACCTCTATCTGGACGTCCTGTTGGGGCACCTGCTGGGGGAAGACGGGTTGCTGGCCGCGTATCAGGCCTCCGAGGGCCTGTGCCTCCCCCACTTCCGCCAGGCGCTGGCCCGGGTGCGGGACGGCGCCGTATATGCCGCCCTGGTAGGCGCTCAGCGGGCCGCTGGACAGCGGCGGCTGGCGGAACTGGACGAATTCATCCGCAAGAACGACTACCGGTTTCGGGACGAACCGTGGGGCCGGGAACGGGATGCCTGGCGGAGGGCACTGACCGCACTGGTCGGTGGGCTTATGCCGTAGAGGTACCCTTACCCCACCCCCAGCGGGGGTCTCATAAGTGTAGGTTTTTTTGTTCCGGGCGGGTGGCGGGCTTCTTATGCCCTCACCCACCCCCTGCCCCCCTCCCCTCAAGTTTGGCCTTTTCACCAGTCTGCCCCCTTCCTCTCCCGCTCGCCTGCGGCGGCGGAGGCCCTCACCCCGCCTCACCCCCGCCCCTCTCTCGCTCGCCTGCGGCGGCGGGCGAGGGGAGGGAATGAGGAGGGGGTTTTGCGGCGGCCTTCGGCCGCC